>CAYZPB010000043.1:0-7402 GCA_964480445.1 uncultured Caryophanales bacterium | reverse complement strand
CATGTTCAATTGCCTCATCCATCCCAAATTTATGCTCAATCGACTGGAACCATAAGCCGTCCATTGCCAACCAATTCTTCGCATAGATATCAATTAATTTCAGCAAGTCAACTCTATCCAACTGCTCAATTATTTTATTAGTCATAAAACTCACCTTCTTTATTAAATTAAAAATTCTTTTTGTCTTTATCTACTTTACCAGAAAATTCAATCTCTGATATGTTATTAATCTTGTATAATTTATCATATCAAAAAAAATAGAAGAAATTAGATATTTCTCCTAAACATTAATAACTCTACTTATGTAAAATTTCTTAGCGGCGAAAAAAGAGCGCGACACCAGCAAATATTGCTAGAACGGCCATAATAATATCGCTGAATTGAAATGATAAACTAAATGCTTGCATCAGACCAGTCAAAATTAGCCAAAGCCCTAACAACAATATCCCTAAATCTTTAGTTAATTTTCATCTTATCATAACTCTCATTTCTTTAAGTCCTTCTTTTTAGGTGCATAATCTCTCATTCCCGGAATCGCTCCTCCGGCAATTGCCCATAAATATAAACTTGCTACTGAGCCATATGGTGAATAACGACGCGCATATTTAGAGAACAACTTTTTATCAATCTTTTTGTGATGATAGAGCATCCGCATTCCCCTAATGATTGCTAAGTCTCCATAACTCACAATATTAGGTCGTTGCATAGAAAAAATCATTAACATCTCTGCAGTCCAAGGACCAATACCTCTTAGCGCAGTTAGCTCTTTAATAACCTCTTCGTCAGTCTTCTCTTTCAAGCCTTCTATATCAAATTCACCAGTACGCACCTTTTCAGCAAAATCTTTAATGTAATCTACCTTTTTGAAAGTCATACCTAACTCTTGCATTTCTGCGCTATCTAGCTTACAAATTGTTTCCGGATTAATTTGCCCAACCTTATCATCCAACCGTTTACATATGGTTGCCTGAGCAGAGGTAGAAATTTGTTGACTGATTATATTATAAACAACCGATGAGAACAAATCATCATCAACAGATCTTCTTACATAACCAATTTTATCTATTGCTTCACCTAATAGTTTATCGCGACTTTTAAGGTATTCTATTTCCTTTTCTCCATATTCAAAATACAAAAAAACACCCCTATCTATAAAGATTTATGCTTAGATTATAGCATAGTATACTTATTGCTTCCTACTTATATTGAAATCAGTAATTAAATAATTTAACTATTTTTGTAACTCAAATCAGAATTTTTATTTCAATAAAATGTTGACAAATAGTTAGAACAAAAGTATGATTTACCTACAGAAAAGAAATAGCGAGGTAAATAATAATGAATATAAGAACTGGATCTATCGTTTCAAACTCGGAAATAATAAAAAATTATAAGACATGCAGAGAGAAAGCTGATCAGTTGGGTAAGATATTTATTTTCAAAAACAACCAACCGGATGCAGTTCTATTTTCAATTGCTGAATACGGAAGACTATCTGTGCTTATTGAATATCTTCAAAACTTAGAAGAGAACGAGATTGAAGAACTGGTTAATCATTTACCGAAAGCAATGGATAACGGAACTTACTCAATCGATATTTTCAAGAATGATTTAACATCATCGATTAAACATGATGATAAAGAATAATATAACAAAAAATTTAAAGGAGGAATTACAATGAATTTTTCAAGTTTTATCGACGTTATAGACAGGAATAGAAGAGAAGCAGAACAGAGAGAATCAACACAAAAGCTAATTATAGGCATGACCGTTGCGGCTCTTGCAGGCTTGTTTGTAGGAATTGCATTTGCTCCAAAATCGGGAAAAGAGACAAGAGAAGATTTGAGAGAATTAATTTCTACAGAATATGAAACCGTTAAAGAAAATGCTGCTCTTGCATCAGATGAAATGTCCAAAATAATTAAAAATATTAAAAGCCGAGCAGAAGAAATAACAGCAAATATCAAAGATAATGTAGATGAAAGCAAAGAAGATATTAAAGAGGCTGTTGAAAAAATTTAAGTCTAAATTAATAAAAACTTAAAAAGAGGTATCCAAAATGATAATTCAATTTACATTGCAAGGATTTATGGCTTTCTTGCTTAGCGCATTAGGTGTTATTGCCTTAGTATTAATTATTCTAATACTTTGGAATATATTTAAGACCTCAAGTGCAGCTAAGAAATTTTTAAAATTAAATGAAGAAGCTATTCAAAAAACAATGGATGCAATACCAGAGCTTACAGAAAATTTAAAAATAATTAGTGATGATCTTAAAGACTCAACTAATCTCGTTAAAACATCAGTTAGTGGAATTGTAGATGGCGTTGAATCAATTACAAGTAAAACCAAAAATAAAATAAATTCACTTGGGTTTATGAGTACAAAATCTAACCAGATAGATTACTTCGAAATTATTGAAGGGGTATTACAGATAGTTTCTCGTATATTCAAATCAAGGAAGTAATACTTTTTAAAATTGATTAAATCCTTAATCGGTTAGGAGAAAAAAGCATGTTAACAACAATAGCTGTTGTACTTCTAATCTTATGGCTTTTAGGTATAGTTAGTTCATATACTTTGGGAGGATTTATACACATACTTTTAGTTATAGCCGTCATCTTGATATTACTCCGAGTAATTAGAGGCTAATAATCCTTCAAGCTTATGTAAAAATATTTCATAAAAAAGATATCAATCAGTTATACTGCTGATTGATATCTTTGTAATTTTACATTTTTACTCTGTCCTAAGTGCTTCAACTGAGTCTTTCTCTGCAGCCATTCTTAAAGGAATGGAGCATAAAAAGGATTAAGCACTGCAATATTATCGATTCCAACAAGTTTTAAAACAATCGCTCATAAAAGCCACCAACTTTGCCCGGCGAGCATTTATGTTCACAAAGAGTGGGCATCATCAATGCTATATTCTCCTTAAAATTAGGAACTTGATCCGTTGGTTTTTCCTCAAGTTCCTCTAAATCAAGTTTCATTAATATAACTGAATATCTACTATAATAGTTTGGTCCTCTCAAAGCTCTCATTTCAATTATTTTAATTACTATTTACCTCGCTTCTAACCTAGACCCTCTACAAATCCCAAGAACACAACAGCCAGATGATGCTCTACAGTCTCGGCGCTTTGGAAATCTACGACAGCCTTTATGACATTGACGAGGTGTCTATGACGGTTTTCCAACCCCGCAGGGATAATGTCAGCACATGGACTATCCCCGTGGATGAACTGAGGGGCTGGGCTGAAAACGAACTTAGGTTAAAGGCTGAACTTGCCTTCAAAGGCGAAGGCGAATATTGCCCCGGCGACTGGTGTACCTTTTGCCGTGCCGCTGTTAAGTGCCGTGACAGAGCCGAAGAAAAACTGAAGCTGGCGCAATCAGAGTTCCGTCTCCCACCGCCCTCGCCGAATATGATGAGCAACTTGTCCGGCGACTGATTGAAAAGGTCACAGTCTATGAGGAAAAATTCGCCGTGGAATTTAAGTCAGGCGTGACAGTGGATGTTGATGAATAAGATTAAAAACGAGCAAGGCACTCTACGCGATTTTTTAGTGTGGGGTGCCTTGCTGTATTGTGGTTAAACTGGAGTTTTGACGACCAAAGCAGTACCGTGATTTTGAACCCTACCCCTTTCTGAGTTTTTTCAGTATGTCGCGGTTGAGCGCTTCACGCCAGTTTTCCGTGTATGTCCTGGCGCTGCGCAGAAGCTCGTCGCAGAAACCGGCCACGTCCTCTCCGGTAACATCCAAAACGTGCTTTCCGTTTGCTGCTCCAGTTTCGAACAGCTCTATCAGGTCATAATGTATCTTCATCATATCATAACCGGAACCCGCCGCGAACATCCACATGTGTCCCTGAATTTTCTTAAATACGTATTGATAGTCTTCCGGCAGCGCTTCTACTCTTGCCATCTGTTGCTTGTACTCGCGCTTGCTCTCAATCATTTTTTGATATTGAAATAATTATCGAAAAACTCAGCCATTGGATAGCTCCTCCTTTAATTGCTTTATTTTAGATGCGACAAATTCCCATTTTTCCCAGAATCTCTGCAACTCCTCACGCCCCATGTCGTTAAGCGTGAAAAACTTTCGTGGCGGCCCCATGTCAGAGGGCCTTTTGGTGATCTCCACTAGCTGATTTTTTTCAAGCCGGATGAGGATTGTGTAGACTGTTCCATCCACAACATCTGTGAAGCCGAGAGCGTTGAGCCGCCGTGTGATTTCGTATCCGTAGGTTTCTCCTCTGCTGATGATTTCAAGGACACAGCCTTCAAGTACTCCTTTGAGCATTTCCGTTATATTTTCCAACGCAACCACCCCTCGCTATTCTGCATGACTTATATTAAGTATCACTTACTACATCTATATAGTAACACATAGTAGTTTGTTCGTCTATAGATTTTTTAAGTCACAAGAATATCTACCTATATGAGTGCATTCTTGCAGGAACAGACCCCCATCGCCGAATACTATGAGCAACTTATCCGACGGCTGATTGAAAAGGTCACGATATACGAGGACAAATTCGCTGTTGAATTCAAATCGTGCTTGACAGTGGATGTAAATGAATAGGGATAAAAACAAAGCAAGGCACTCTACGAATTTTAACGTAGAGTGCCCTGCTTATCTTTGCGTTTAAGCTCATAGACAAATTGGGATTTGTTTGTGAGAGTATGAAAATCGTTTTCAAAGATTTTATTTATCAGACCTGTTTTCTCTTTTTTTATTAATGGCGCTTATTATTATACTAGATATTACAAATGATACAACATAAGTAATCAAAGCGTAATAAACACCTTGAATTCCGTGATTGTAATAGGAACCCGTTCCAAAAAAAATAAACAACAATACAAGGTTACTAAAAACAACCGCCGCGAATGCCCCAATTAGTGAAAACATATACCCACTTGTACTTCTGTTCGCTTTTACGCAAAACATACCACCACTATAAAGCAAGAAAGTGGAAATCTGAAAAGCCAGTAGAATTCCCACTCCATTTGCAGCTTTTGCAAAACTGAGCATCAATATAAAAGATATTCCCCATGCTAATAAGCCACTAATGATAATTCCGTGAATTTTCTTGACCACCATTTTTTCTTTGTAACTGCTATAATCCGCTACTTTTTGCAAGGTTTCTTGTTGTTCTCTGTCCAATTTCATATTCCTCCTTTCTCCATCTATCAAATCATTAATATCTACTTCAAAATACCTCGCAAGTATAATGAGAATGTCCAAATCAGGAATATTGGAGCCTGTTTCCCATCTTGAAACAGTTCTATTGGACACATTCAAAAATTCGGCAAGCTGTTCTTGCGTTAGATCCTTCTCCTTTCGAAGTTGTTTAATAAATATACCCATTTTCTGCTGGTTCAATTTTGAATCCTCCTTTCGAAGCTCTTTACAGATATAATTTTATAGAAGTAGCAGGAGAAGCAAAAGGACATAAAACGAGAATTTGTCAGTTGTTGAGCAACTGAACACAATATGTCCTGGAATTTTTGCGTGTAAAAAGCAGTATGTCATCCAACCTGACCACACAAACTCAAAAAAATCCAAAAAAACATCTAACCTGACCACTCGCCAACGCTGACATCTAACCTGACCACTCGCCAACGCTGACATCTAACCTGACCACTTGACTATCAAAAACCGCCTATATGGACTTGTTTCCTCGAACCGATAAAATCACGCTTTTAACGCAATGGGTTTCGTACCCATATGTGCTAAAAGCCTTGATATATAAGGGTTTCCAGCTAAATCAATCTTTCACCCTCGTTATCAATACTACCGTCTCAACGTGCAGTTTTTAGGCTATTCCACATTTTTATAAAAAGCAGCAAAAATGCTGTGTTTATGCTGGCTTGACATCTATCCTGTCCTCTCAAGAAATAATTCCTGATTAGGCTATTTTGTTTTTCTCTGCTTTGAACTGTATTTCGTGCTTTTTCTCTGGACGTCATCTTCGCCCTTTGTAACATTGCTTCGGTGCCGTTTTTCAATCTGCACCGCTTGGAATGTTTCTTTGGATATTATAGCCGGATTATTACCCTCAGCTAAATAACACAAATCATGTTTTCCGTTATCCAACAACCGTACGTTCCCAGTATACTTTTCATTACTGAGCATTACGTCAATTGTTCTCTTAGGCCATGTAACCTTTTCGGTAGGGGACTTGATTCCCAATCGTTCCAGTTCTCTCGCAATACCTAAAACACTCTTACCCTGAAGATAGAGGTTATATATTAAGCGAACATTTTTCGCCTCTGTCTCATCAATAGCCAGATTACCATCTGCATCATTTTTGTAGCCATAGCATTTTCTATTATATAGCTTTGAAGTACCTTGTGCAGCACGTTGCATAATACCCCATTTTATATTATCACTTCTAGATTCATTTTCTGCTTGGGCTATAGACTCAATTATTGAAATCATCAGATCGTTATCGGTATCAACTGTATCCAGATTTTCTTGTTCAAATATAACACGAACGCCGGGAGCCCTTAGTTGGTTCAATGCATCGAGAATTTCCACCGTGTCTCGGCCAAATCTGCTAATGCTCTTCGTGAGAACAATTTCTATAACACGTGACTTGCAATCCTTTAGCATACGGGTAAATTCTTTTCGAGAGGAACCAGTCTTGCTTGAAGCAATGTCTATATATACATCTACCAATAGCCATTTGGGATTGGCTGCTGTCAATCTTGTTAGTGCCGACACTTGGGCGGTAAGACTTTTCAACTGATCAGCACTGTTTGTACTTACGCGGCAATATATGCCTACTCGTTTTTCCCGCTTTGGAGGCAATGGAGGTATAAAGTGAATTGTTTTATTATCGGCCATGACAACACCTCCTTTATGACAGGTTCCTTAGCAAATTAGGAATTGATTTACTACATATTATGCTTTTAAACTTTTATTCTAACTTTTTTGCTTTTTCTTTTTAAGTAAACGCCAGACTATAAAGATAACAACTGCCAAAGCTATTAAAATAAATGGCGAAAACATCATAAGTGTCATAGGTAGATAAGGACTTCTTAAAGTGCTGAAAATATTTTGATACCAGTTTTCATCAATGATAATCTCTAAATTTTCTTCGGGAAGTGTATCTGAAACATACTGATATGTACGTGTGTCAATCTTTTTAAACTCTAAATTACTGCTTGATATAACCGGCATATCCTCGTCAAGGTATAAGTTAATCGTTATGCCCCCGAAATCTTTCCACATAGCGGCAGGCGCAAGATAATATTCAATCTCACCTCTTTTGACATTGAAATCATAATCAGGATATCCACCAAGGCGATAAGTATAAGAGACTATTACATCATATTTCTCATTTGGTGCGAAATCCATTTCAAAGGTTATGGTATCAACTGTCTGCTCCTCG
>CAYZPB010000042.1:0-7402 GCA_964480445.1 uncultured Caryophanales bacterium | reverse complement strand
CTAAGGCCGTAGGTAACCGTTTTACCAGGAATCTTATCGATAAGTTGTCTGGCATGCAGGTCATCATAGCAGATAATTGTTACACCCTTAGGGTCTACCTGCTGAACGTATTGTTCATAGGCAGCTAACAAATTATTGAAATCTCCATCATAATTTTCTAAGTGATCAGCCTCGATATTAGTAATAATGCTAATCTGCGGATGATATTTAAGAAAAGAGCCATCACTCTCATCTGCCTCAGCAATAAAATATTCGCCCTTGCCAGCGCCTGCGCTTGCAGCTAAACCTGTAATTTCACTACCAACAACGTAGCTCGGTGACATTTTAGCGCAAACGAAAACCCAAGTTAGCATTGAAGCTGTAGTTGTTTTGCCATGGGCGCCAGCAACAGTGATTACTTTTTTGTCAGCTAACAATTCTGCTAGCATCTCAGAACGGTGCAGAAGACGCTTGTCTGCTTCACGCGCTGCAAGCAACTCAACATTGCTTGTAGGAATATCTGATGAATAGACTACTGTAGCTGCATTTACAATATTCTCTGCATCATGCCCGATGCTAATCTCCGCACCAAGTCTTTGAAGTTGCTCCGTAACTTCCGTTTTTACTAAATCTGAGCCAGATACTTGCTGCCCTTTTTCCAATAATACGCGGGCAATCCCACTCATACCACTACCGCCAATTCCGATAAAATGAATTTTTCCCTGCTTCAATTTTTGCACACACCTTCCAATTCTTTTAGTAGAAATCTTCTCGCATCAGCGATTAAATAAAGTGATCCCGAAACCAACAAAAGATCACCTGTTTCCAATCGTGCTAGTCCCTCGACCAGCGCTTCCTGCAAATCTGCAAGTGCCAGTACTGGTTTCATAGGGTACCTGGTACTAATTTCATCTTGTAAATCCTGAGCCCGTGCCCGTCTGGTAACAGCTGGCTCAGTCGTAATTACCTCATCTGCTAGTGGCAGAATAATATCCAGAAATTCCGTTAGGGGCTTGTCTTGTAAGAGACCAAGTACCAAGATAAGTCGATTATACTCTAACAACTTGAGTGTTTCTACAACTGTTTTGGCACCATCAGGATTATGTGCGCCATCAATCACAACTAAGGGATTAGTGGATAGCTGTTCGAAACGACCAGGCCATTTAGTAGCGCTCAGCCCCTCTTTGATCGCCTTAGCAGAAATCTTATAAGCAAACTGCTCATTTAAGAGTATAATTGCCATTAAAGCTAGGGCCACGTTGCTAAGTTGATGCTTACCGACCAGCTGGATCTCTAAGCCCGGTAACTCCAGATAATTATCCGCTACTAGCCAGCGAAAATCGAACTTAGCACCTTGCGCAGTCAGTTTAGCATTGATTATCTCAAAGTCTCGCTCCAGCTGATAGATGCGAACAGCTTCAGTCTTAGCCTTTTCGGCGATTACGCTGGAGGCTTCGGAATCTAGCACGCCAGATATTAGGGGTGCGCCGTTTTTGATAATACCAGCTTTTTCGCTAGCAATCTCGGTTAAGCTTGTCCCCAGTATATTCATGTGATCATAACCAATATTTGTGATGATCGTTAGTAATGGTTTAACCACATTGGTCGTATCTAAACGACCCCCTAAACCTGTCTCCCATAAGACTAAATCTAAATCCGCCTGCTTACTATAATATAAAATAGCTAGTGCCGTGACAAGCTCAAATTCTGTTAAAGAACCCAGTTCTGTTTCAGAAATTTCTTCCACTAAGGGTAGCAAGACATTTAGACAGCTAACTAAGTCTTCGCCATTAATGTCTGTGTGATTAATTTTAATGCGATTGGTAAACTCGATTAAATAAGGCGAGGTAAATACACCAACATTGTAGCCAGCAGCAATTAGTATCTCGGACATAAAGCTGATTGTTGATCCCTTGCCGTTAGTCCCAGCAACATGTAGAAAAGTGACCTTCTGCTCAGGGTTGTCGAGCCGCTTTAGTATCCACTCCATCCGCTTTAAGCCTGGACGGATGCCAAAAGCTGTTAATCCATGAATCCAGGCAATCGCCTCTTCTTTAGTTGAAACAAGATTGTATTTCACCCTGTATTCTCCATTCATTTATTATCTGAACTGCTCATCTATTTTCCGAGTCTCTATTTTCCGAGCCTTCTGACACCCTCTAATCTTTCTTTTACCTTCGCTCGTTTCGCTAGATAATCGAGCTCTTTGGCGCGCTCTTCGGCAACTACCTTGGCCGGTGCTCTGTCTGTAAAGTTTTTATTTGCTAATTTCTGCTGAACTCGTTCTACTTCAAAATCAAGTTCCACTAACTCCTTCTCCAGACGCTCCAATTCTTGTTTAGTGTCGATTAAGCCCGCTAGTGGCAGATATATCTCTGCCCCAGTTATAACAGCGGACATAGCCTCTTCTGGCGCTTCAGCTGCAAGTTCAATCGTTAGATCCTCTGGATTGGCGAAGCGTTTAATATATTCCTTATTCTTTTTCAGAATTTCTAAATTAGCAGCACTAGTAGGCTTAATAATTATCTCGACTTTCCTGCTAGGTGGAACATTCGCCTCCGAACGGATATTGCGCACTGCACGAATCAGATCCATTGCCAGCGACATCTCCTTAGCTGAAGTCTGATCAACAAAATCCTCTCGATATAGCGGCCAGCTCGCAACAGTTATGCTTGGCCCATCGACAGGCAATTGTTGCCAGAGCTCCTCAGTAATAAAAGGCATAAAGGGATGCAGCAAGCGCAATGTGTTATCAAGGATATAGGTTAAGACTCCCTTGCTTCTTTCCTTCTCCTGAGCCTTGTCGCTATAGAGCGAGAGCTTGCTTAATTCAATATACCAGTCACAGAATTCATCCCAGATAAAGTGTTGTAAGACTCTACCTGCTTCGCCAAAGTCATACTGATCAAAAAGACGAGTAACTTCCTTAACCGTTTCATTATAGCGATGAATAATCCAGCGGTCAGCTGTAAGTAAGTCAGCTGTTATTTGTAATTCTACTGGCTTAAATCCGTCCAAGTTCATAATCACATAGCGTGCCGCATTCCAAAGTTTGTTTGCAAAATTACCTGCCGCCTCTACGCGCTCATAGTGAAAGCGCATATCCTGTCCTGGCGCCGTGCCAGTGGATAGCATAAAGCGTAGTGGATCAGCACCGTACTTCTCAATAACTTCTAAGGGATCAATTCCGTTCCCCAGTGATTTCGACATTTTACGACCTTGACTGTCGCGTACCAGACCGTGAATATAAATATCTTTAAAAGGAATCTCCTCAGTAAATTCTAAGGCCATAAAAATCATCCTTGCTACCCAGAAGAAAATAATATCGTAGCCCGTTACTAGTAAGCTTGTTGGATAGAAACGTTCCAAATCCTCAGTCTCTTCAGGCCAGCCCATGGTTGAAAAAGGCCAGATTCCTGAACTAAACCAGGTATCAAGAACATCCTCGTCCTGACGGAGCTTAGCATTATGGCAACTTGGACACTCTGTAGGCGCATCGAGCTGCACAATAATTTCTTCACATTCATCGCAATACCAAGCTGGTATTCGGTGCCCCCACCAAAGCTGGCGTGAGATACACCAATCACGGATATTCTCAATCCAATGTAGATAGGTCCGTTCAAAACGTTCTGGAACGAACTTAACACCGGCAGCACTTTTCTGGCTAGCGATAGCCTTTTGTGCAAGCGGTCCCATACTTACAAACCATTGTGTTGAAAGATATGGCTCGATAACAGCTCCAGTCCGTTGACTGTGACCAACTGAATGTTCGTGCTCCTCAATTTCGAAGAGAACACCTTGTTTTTGCAAATCAGCAACGATATTTTTGCGGCAGAGAAAACGATCCTGCCCTTGATACTTACCGGCATTCTCGTTCATTACCCCCGCCTCATCCATTACTAGAACACGCGGTAAATTATGACGATTACCTATTTCAAAGTCGTTAGGATCATGAGCTGGCGTAACCTTAACAGCGCCACTTCCAAACTCCCGCTCGACAAAATCATCAGCAATTATTGGCACCTCACGTCCGGTAATCGGCAGAATAAGAATTTTGCCGATCAAATGTTGATAGCGTTCATCTGCCGGGTGTACAGCAACAGCCGTATCACCTAGCATGGTCTCTGGTCTTGTTGTTGCAACGGTAATTGAACCTGTACCGTCCTTTAATGGATAGCGCAGATGATAAAGCGTACCCTTTACATCTTTATATTCAACTTCAATATCCGAAAGAGCTGTCTGTGCCTGCGGATCCCAGTTAATTATATATTTTCCTCGATAGATTAAGCCTTTTTCATAGAGGCCAACAAAAACATGGCGTACCGCATTTGAGAGTCCTTCATCAAGCGTGAAGCGCTCACGCGAATAGTCAAGCGAAAGCCCTAGCTCACCCCACTGCTCGCGGATAATTGCTGCATATTTTTCCGACCATTCCCAGGTTAATTCTAGGAATTTTTCACGGCCCAAATCATAGCGATTTTTTCCTTCGTCATGTAGTTTGCGCTCGACAACAGCCTGCGTAGCAATACCGGCATGGTCCATGCCAGGTAACCAGAGCGTGTCATAGCCTTGCATTCTTTTGAATCTGGCAACAATATCTTGTAAGGTGAAATCAAAGGCATGTCCAATATGCAAATTGCCAGTTACGTTTGGTGGCGGGATGACGATAGAAAATGGCTCCTTTGTCAAGTCCTGTCCAGCCTCGAAAAAGCGCTTCTCAACCCAGAACCTATTCCATTTTGCCTCGATTTCTGCCGGCTGATAGCTTGTGGCTAATTCTTTGTTTTCATTTTTCAATCTTCTTACCCCCATTAATATAATAAAAAGCATTCTCACCCAAAGGACGAAAATGCTCGCGGTACCACCTTAATTCATGACTATTAGTCACACACTCACAGATAACGGCCTTCACCGGTCTTTCGACAGCTCCTGGACAACTTCAATTAAGATTTCCCTAGGAAATCTCACAGCTCTGATTTCCCTCTCTGTAGGTTTCATTAATTTACTACTCCCATTCATCGCGATAAAAATATTATATTTAAAACTAAATTATTATATTTAAAACTATATATAATAGCTTATTATTAGCTTATTTTATGAATTGTTTAGTGACTTGTCAACTATTATCAGAGGACAGCTCGCCCTCTTCTTTTAAAATTTCAACTAAAGTATCGACTACCTTTTCGTCATAAAGAATTCCCTTCATGGATAAAAGTTCCTTAACAGCTTTGGCAACTGGAAGAGCCGCTCGATAGGCGCGATCAGTTGTCATTGCATCATAAACATCAGCAACAGCGATTATTCTTGCCTCTAACATAATTTCATCATCGCGCAAGCCGAAGGGATAGCCAGAACCGTCAAGCCGTTCATGATGTTGCTGTATAATTTTTGCTATTTCAGCAAAATGAGTCTTGGCAAGCATTTCAGCGCCAACTTCTGGATGTTCCTTAATTAAAGTCCACTCGTATCTAGTCAACTCGCTTGCTTTTGTTAAAAGTTCAGCAGGTAGAACGACCTTTCCGACATCATGAAAAAGCGACGCGTACACTATATTCTGTTTTCTGTCATTTTCTAGGTTTAGTCTGTCCGAGATCTTGATTGCATATTCCTTAACTCGTTCATTATGTTGAAGTGTGTATGGGTCCTTCTCTTGCACCTGATCTGCAAGCTTCAGGATTTCATTAATTGTATTGCTGATAAAATTAAATTGTGGAGAGGTAGAAATATACAACAAAGTAGCTTCCGTTAAAGTTCTAAATTGAACTGATTGATCTAGTTGATGGACATACAGATAATCCCCTACAGTTAGTTTTCGGACACCATCTTCCTCCACAATTTCAATTTCACCTGTAAGGATATAGAAAAACTCCATGGTTGCTGAATTATCACAAGGTTCTATAAAGCAGACTTCGCGTTTTCTAATGTTCTGAATCATGATTTCTGCCCCATCAGCACTGGCCAACAATCTTAATTCACCACTCTGTTGCTCAAATCTTTCAATATACTCATTTTGCTTACCCACAAATAAACCTTTTGTCATCAGTCTAAACCTCTATTCGCTGTTTACTATTTTCGTTTTTATAAATAGGGGATACACGCGTATCCCCTACTAGATTAATTCTCTTTTCAATTTCCTAAAATCCACCAATAAATAGTGGATCAATCTCAACAGCTACACCGCCAATGTAATAAGTATCATATTCACAATCTACATTAATACCTTTTTCGGCTGCTTTTTCAATCATTTTCTCTGCCTTTTTGTCGACCCATTGAACTAGTTTCTCCCTAATTTTCTCAACCTTATCTTCTTTGCCTTTATCAATAAATTTATCTGCCTGTTCTTGTGCCTTAACTACTTTCTGCTCAATCTGTGCATTTAATGCTGCAACTTGTTCGGTTATCTTGTCTAAATCACTACTGCTTGCTAATGCTGCTGGAGCAAATATAAAGACAGCTAGAGCAATTACCAAGAGTACACTAATAATTCTTCTCATTATGACCCTCCTTTCTTAAATACTGCTTCTATCTATATTTATAATTACAAATTCTTTCTAGAAAATCCCTGTATTCTTATGTATCCTAAGGAAAATTATACAACTTCATAAATGTAAAGTCAATGAGCTTTCACTGCTGTTTATGCTGTCAGAAACCTCTATCTTCATTTAAGTTGCGCCCAGTATAAGGTGCTCTTAATCGCCCGCTTCCAACCAGCATATAAGTCATCGCGCTGCTCGTTCTCAATTTCTGGCTGAAAAAGTCGCTCCACTTTGATATTTTTAGCAATTAGGTCGCGATCATGCCAGAATCCTACCGCTAATCCTGCCAGATAAGCAGCACCAAGCGCCGTGCTCTCATGGACCGTGGTCCGTTCAACAGGCACATCAAGGATATCCGCCTGAAACTGCATCAAGAAGTTATTATCTACCGCTCCACCATCAACCCGTAAATCATGAAGTTTAATCTGGGTGTCGGCCTCCATTGAGTTAAAAATATCCTTAATCTGATAGGCGATCGACTCTAGGGTAGCACGTGTTAGATGAGCTGCAGTTGTCCCCCGTGTAATCCCGTAAACTGCACCCTTGGCATCCATCTCCCAGTAAGGGGCCCCTAGGCCTGTAAAAGCTGGTACAACATAAAGTCCCTCACTGCTGTGAACACTTGTCGCCACCTGCTCCGACTCCTTAGAATTCTTAATAACCGTTAATCCTTTCAACCATTGAACAGCTGCTCCTGTAACAAAAACACTCCCCTCCAGTGCATAAGTTAGTTCATCGCCGATTCCCCAGGCAATTGTCGTTACAAGATTATGTTTCGATAGAATTGGTTTATCACCAATGTTCATCAACATAAAGCTCCCCGTTCCATAGGTATTTTTCGCCATCCCTTTAGTAAAACAACCTTGCCCAAAAAGTGCAGCCTGCTG
>CAYZPB010000041.1:0-7832 GCA_964480445.1 uncultured Caryophanales bacterium | reverse complement strand
CTATTGCATGCCCCTTTTCTACAAAAAAATCTAAAAAGGACTTTCTTATTTCCTGTGAACTCATCATCTTCATCTATTGATTCCCCCATTTATAATTTAACATTCAAGCATATCTACTGAACTTTCACACATTCATTATATACTAATTTATTCTACGTGATTTAACTAAATTAACCAAATAACGTGTCGCTAATTCAACCTCTTCCATCGTGTTTAAAATACCAAAACTAATACGAATCGATGATTTAACAATATCATCGGGAAGATTTAAAGCACTCATAGCATCAGAAATACCAGTAGTCCCAGCCGCACAGGCCGAACCGCCTGAAATTGCTACACCTTTTAAATCAAGCTGCGTAATCATTGTATGGCTATCGATGCCTGGAATACTAAGGTTAAGAATACTAGGAACAGTATCCGTTAGATGTCCATTAATACGATATTCCTCTGGTTTTAATTCTAGCATAAGTTGTTCTAAGATATAGCGGCGATAGGATGTAAATTGCGCATACTTTTCATCTCGCCTAGCAATCAATATCCGACAGGCTTCGCCAAGACCAACAATCCCCGCCACGTTCTCTGTTCCTCCACGTCGCTTCCGTTCTTGCGAGCCTACAAAAAGCGGCTGCAGCTTCACTCCTCTTTTTATGTATAAGGCACCCACACCCTTAGGTCCATTAATTTTATGAGCAGAAATTGAAAGTAGATCAATCGGCAATTCCGTAATTCTTATATCTAATACTGGAAAAGCCTGTACAGCATCAGTATGAAAAAGAATTCCACGTTCACGCAGTAAATTACCAATCGCTGAGATATCCTGTATCGTACCAATTTCATTGCTCGCAAAAATAACGCTCACTAAAATGGTTCGATCATTTAACATCACCTTCAGTTCATCTAATAATACTTTTCCAGCTTGATCTACAGGTAAATATTTTATCTTAAAGCCCAAGCCTTGCAAAAACTGAGCTGCACCTATCACCGACGGATGCTCAATCTGCGAAATGATTATCTCCTCACCTTGTTCGCGGTTAGCTAAAGCTGCACCAATTAGCGCTAGGTGATTACTTTCTGTCCCACCGCTCGTATATACAATTCGAACCGGGTCGACATTTAAAGCAGCGGCTACACTAATGCGTGCCTCCTCCATCGGTGCGCGTACCGCCTGACCAAACTGATGAATACTCGACGGATTACCATATCTCTCAGCAAAAAAAGGCTGCATTTTGGCAATAACCTCTGGTAGCAGGGCAGTAGTAGCACTATTATCTAAATAAATCGGTTTGCTCACTTTGTTTGTTCTTCCCTTCTAAATTTTAAGTAAGATTATCCTGCTTTCTATAACGGTCAAAAATTGGATTAACAAGTTTTATTGAAAGTTTTAATGTTTGTTGAATAATTGGACCAACTGTAATTGCAGCAATGATTGTACCAACAAAGACAGGTCCCCCTAACAGCCAACCTACAAGAGCTGCTGAAATTTCCATAATCGTTTTAACAACCGCTACATTCCACCCATACTTGATTGATAGGGCCATCATAAGACTATCGCGCGGACCAGTACCAATATTAGCTGATATGTATAAAGCAACACCAAAACCCGTGATTAAGATTCCTAGTATAAGCACAAGGCTTTGAACTAACAAGTGATTGAATTCTGGCACAATTAGTATAAATAAATCGATAAACCAACCGATAAAAATCATGTTCAATACTGTACCAAAGGAAATAAATTGTCGGTAAATGAAAAATGAAATAATAACAATTATTAGGCCTATTATTTGTGACCATGTACCGATTGTCAAGCCTAAAGTCTTATACAGGCCAATGTGTAGGACATCCCAAGACGCGACACCTAATTTAGCTTTAATTATTAAAACAATGCCGAAACTTAAAGTTGCAATGCCTATATAAAAAGTAACTAAGCGAGCAGCAAGCTCTTTTTTTGTCATGTTTTTAATTGTTACTTTTTCTAATTCCAGTTAAATTACCTTCTTCGCTTCTGTAATTTTTCTTCCATGCCCTGGTCGCTTGGCTTATAATATTGCGTATTCTCCATTCCTGTTGGGAAATACTCTTGCTCAACGTGATGACCAGGATAATCATGAGGATACTCATAGCCTTTCCCATGACCAAGTTCGCTTGCACCGGCATAGCTATTATCTCTTAAATGAAGCGGTACCTCATTAAGCAGACCAGAGCGTACATCACGATTTGCCTGTTCAATAGCTGTTATCACTGAATTTGACTTCGGGCTTTCACATAAGTAAATAACTCCTTGAGCAATATTAATTCTCGCTTCTGGCAGTCCAACAAACTCTAAGGCATGAAGTGTAGCTATTGCCTGTTCTAAAGCCTGCGGATTTGCCATCCCAATGTCCTCGGAAGCATGTACAATCATTCGGCGGACAATCAATTTAGGATCTTCTCCAGCCTCCAACATTCTTGCCAGCCAATAAAGCGCAGCATCGGTGCTGCTACCGCGAATTGACTTAATGAAGGCACTAATAATATCATAGCGCTGATCACCTGTGTCATAACGCATTGCGGGTCTCTGAATTGAGTCTATAGCAACTTCTTTGTCAATTACGACTATTCCTCTCTCATCTCTTTCTGTCGTCACCACAGCTAGTTCTAGAGCGTTTAAAGCGATGCGTAAGTCACCATTCGCCGAATTAACTAAATGCTTGGTCGCTTCGTCGGAAATTTCAATTTGATAATAACCTAGGCCGCGATCTTCATCCTTAATTGCCATTAAGAGTGCCTCCTCAATATCCTCTTCTGATAATGGCTCTAAGCGAAAAATCTGGCTGCGTGATAAAAGCGCAGAATTAACTTCAAAGTAAGGGTTTTCTGTTGTCGCTCCAATTAGAATAATTTCTCCTTTTTCTACAGAAGGAAGCAGCGCATCCTGTTGCGCTTTATTAAATCGATGGATCTCATCCAAAAATAGTATCGTCTTACGCCCATGAAGATGTAAGTCGTCCTTTGCTTGTTTAATAATTTCACGTACCTCTTTTACACCAGTACTAACTGCATTTAAGCGAATAAAGTTGCTACTGGTTAACTGGCTAATTACATAAGCAAGACTTGTTTTGCCTGTTCCTGACGGACCATAAAGAATCAGAGAACTTAACTGATCGGCCTCAATCGCTCGACGCAAAAGTTTCCCCTCACCTATAATCTGCTTCTGACCAATAAACTCATCGAGTATTCTCGGTCTCATGCGATCAGCAAGCGGCGCATATTTTTCAATATTCTGAGCAAACAAATCCATCTCATCACTTCTTTCTAAGCTAATTAAGCAAGTAATTCCACCTGTTCTAGAACATACTCAATATCGCTCTCTGTAATATGACGATGCGTCGTAAAACGAACTAGACGTTTACCAAACTTACTAACTAAAATCCCAACTACTGCTAATTGTTTAATAAAGTCGTCTGTCGCACAACTTAACCCAGCAATATCAGCAATAACAATATTCGTATCAACATGAGCTAAATCAATTGAAATTCCAGGAATCTCAGCTAGCCCCCCTGCCAATTGCTTAGCCAGACGATGGTCTTCACTTAAGCGCTCAACCATCGTAGTAAGAGCAACAATTCCTGGTGCAGCGATGACACCTGCTTGACGCATGCCTCCGCCTAACCGTTTGCGCATTCTGCGTGCACGATTAATAAAATCACTAGAACCAACAAGCAATGATCCAACTGGCGCGCTTAGCCCCTTAGACAAACAGAACTGAATGGTATCAGAATACTGTGCAATCTCTTTCACATCTACTCCCAGACTTACAGCCGCGTTAAAAATTCGGGCCCCGTCAAGGTGGACTGGTATTGTCTGCGGTTTAGAATTATAGACTGCCTTCATGTAGTCAAGCGGCAAGACAGCACCACCTGCTCGATTATGTGTATTTTCTAAACAGATTAACGAGGTCCTTGGAATATGTAGATCTTCCTCGCGAATCGCTGATTCAATTGCTGCGATTGGCATCATCCCATAAGAACCCTCAATAATTCTCGTCTGCACACCTGATAAAGCTGCAGCTGCGGCTGCCTCATAATAAAAAATATGAGATTCTGCTTCTAAAATAATCTCTTCACCAGGGCGCGTATGCGCTAAAATAGCAATCTGGTTGCCCTGGGTCCCACTTGTAACAAAAAGTCCAGCTTCCTTGCCTAACATCGAGGCAGCAAGTTCCTCTAGTCGATTTACAGTCGGATCTTCACCGTAAACATCATCTCCGACCTCTGCACGGAAACTGGCCTCTCTCATCTCTTCGGTTGGCTTAGTTACTGTATCGCTGCGTAAATCTACAATTTTCATCAGGTCACCCTCTTATTCAGCTTTTCATTTATAATTTTTTTGCATGCTTTTCACATATTTAAAGCCTTCTATCCAGTCTTTAATCCGCGGAATTTCATTTGGTACTTTACGATTATAGGGCCAGTCCATCACTACCGTTGGTATTCCGTTAGTAATCAGATTGTTTATATGCATTGGGTCATCCTCAAAGAAAAGTTTAATTCCATTATCTAAAGCTACCCGCGCCTTATCTTGTGAGTTCATGAATAGCTTATCTGCAAAGGGAAAACCGTGTTTCGCCAGCCATTCCTTGGTAATCTCTTGTACTCTAGCGTTATTTGGGCGTGCTGTAATATAATAAATTTCACAGCCTTCTTGCTCTAAGCGCTTTAGACTGTCTGCAGAGTGCTCAATTGGCCTCCCCGTTTGATAGATCTCCGCCTCGAGGTCCAACCATAATTCCCTACCTTCTTCAATACTTAAACCATAAGGCTCATCTAATAAATAAGTAGTAACATGATCTTCCTTAACATTTCGACTAAGTACGCGATTATAAATCTCGATTGCTGCACGATGCGTATACTTAATCGTCCCATCAATATCAATTCCTAATCTCATTAAAACCACTCCATTTAAAATTTTTACTAACATATTTATATAAATACTTATCAATTAATTCTAACAGATTTATCTTATTTTTTCAGAGTTTATTAAAGTTTTTACCATCTTCCTATATAATTGTTGAATAAACTGTTAAACTTTATATAGTTTAATCTATACAAAATACTTATCGGCAGAGGTGTCGTATGGAGGTTAACTTGACTCTTTTAATACCATTAATAATTTTACAGTTATTTCTACAAATTCTAGCCTTGCTTAGTCTTTTTAAACAGGACTTATCTAAAGAAAAACGAATAATCTGGGTTGTAATTATACTGCTATTAAATTTGCTAGGGCCAATTATCTACTTTTTATTCGGTCGGAGGGACTACTAATGGAGCGATATCTTGAATTAAAGAATGTCTCAAAAAAATATAATCAAGAACTCGCCTTAGATAAACTAACATGTCACTTCCGAAAAGGTCGCTGTACTGGTTTAATTGGTGTAAATGGTGCGGGCAAAACCACTGCCATCAAAATTCTTGTTGGCTTAATCACAGCAAGTTCTGGTGAAATCAGACTTAATGACTGCCTACTTAATCCGCAGTCAATAACATATAAACAACGCTTCGGTTATCTAGCTCAGTCTCCCCGTTTCTACAATTGGATGACTGGCGAAGAGTTTCTTAATTATGTCGCTGAACTTTATAAGTTACCAGCTGCAGTTAAAGAAGAACGTGTTAAAGAGATGCTGACCACCTTTGGTTTAGAAAATGCTGCCAACAAAAAAATTGGTAACTATTCCGGCGGGATGAAACAACGCCTAGGGATTGCACAAGCTTTTATCCATAAGCCAGAATTATTGATTCTGGATGAACCTGTCTCTTCGCTTGACCCTGAAGGACGCTATCAGATTATAAGGCTATTGCAGGAGTTAAAAAATGAAGCAACTATAATTCTTTCAACGCATATCCTACATGACGCCGAAAGTCTTTGCGATGACATTATTATTCTCGATCAGGGGCAGAAGATAATTGACAAGGATCTCGAAACTCTAATCCAAGAGTATATGCAACCAGTAATTAAGGTCAGCTTATTAAATTTAGTTCCAAACATTGTGAGCTGGGTAGAGGAAGCACCCTGGGTTGAATCAGCTATTTTAAATCAGAGTGAGCTAATAGTTAGCGTAAAGGACCAAAATGAAGCCTTGCGCAAGTTGCCAGCTTTATTAATAAACAATAATGCAATTTTTAGCTCTTTTTCCATCGAAAAACCTAATCTCGAGGATATTTTCTTAAAGGTGGTGAAAAAATAATGCAGCTCTGGGCCTTGACGAAAAAAGAATTTCTTGAAGCTCTACGTAACTACAAATTAATTATCGTGCCGATTGTTTTTATTTTTCTTGCTGCTTTACAGCCAGTCACCTTTTATTATTTACCTGATATTATGAAACTTGCTAGCTTTTCTGAGGGTGCTATTATTCAGATACCTATTCCAACAGCGGAGGAGACTATCTATTCAATCTACGGCCAGCTTGCACAGGTCGGTCTTATAATAATCATTCTTATCTCCATGGGCACAATTAGTAATGAGATAAAAAATGGTGTTGCTGAAACTATTTTGAGTAAGCCGATTAAACGCTCAAGCTACCTGCTAGCTAAATGGATTTTATATTTCACACTTACAATTGGCAGCTTTATTTTAGCCCTTTTAGCCGGTAAATATTATACAACTGCGATAATTGGGGAAAGCGCTTGGCTACCAGTTATTCAAAGTAGCGCAGTAGTCATACTTTATCTATTACTCTTTCTTGCACTAAATCTTTTACTCTCAACAATATTAAAAAGTAGCATTGCTGCCGGTGGCATTACAATACTACTAACAATTATTTTTTCACTTATCGCTTCATTTTCCCTAAAATTCTGGTTTTTACCTTCATATTTATTAACCCTAAGTAAAGCAATACTGTTTGAGCAAAACTTAGCTTACACTGGATTAAGCATAACTTTTGCACTTGCATTAATCCTTATTTGTTTACTTACCAGTATTTATCTGTTAAATCGTAAGCAACTATAAACTAACCAAGTAAATCTTGTACAACTTGGCTTGCAATCAATAGGCCGGCAGCTGGTGGTACAAAAGCAGTACTACCTAGTCGACTTTCTCCCTTTTTCACATTATTTACCTTAATTGGCTGCTCTGGTGAAAAGGCAACTTTAACACCCTGATAAATACCCTGCTCACGTAATAACCTCCGCATGACCTTGGCAAGTGGATCCATATGGGTTTTAGAAATGTCGGTAATTATAAACTGACTTGGGTCAAATTTATTAGCCGCTCCCATTGAAGAAATAATCGGGACAGCTCGTTTCTTAGCCTCAGTAATAACCGCAACTTTACTGGTAATAGTATCAATTGCATCAACTATATAATCTGCTTGATAGCTAAATAATTGGTCATTACCTGACTCATCATAAAATAAAGGCAAGACTTCAACTTGACAAGAAGGATTAATCTTTAGAATTCGCTCACGCATTACCTCAACTTTCAGAAGGCCGAGTGTATCATCCGTTGAGTGGAGCTGACGATTAAAATTAGAGATATCAACAACATCCATATCAACAAGAATTAGTCGACCGATTGCTGACCGTGCTAGCGCCTCAACTACATATGAACCGACGCCGCCAACGCCTAGAACTAAAACCGCACTCTGTTCTAAACGCTCCATGCCCTCGGCGCCTACCAATAACTTTAATCGCTGAAATCTTTCTGGCATCAGTTATTCCTCCTAGATCAGATATTTTTGCGATAAAGAAGTCCTAAGCAAAATGCTTAAGACCAGTTTTTAATAAATAATATTAGTTTTACATAAGTAAGCCCCATGTGTACCGTGCTTTCGCTGTTTTAAACCCGCTTCAGCAGGTGGG
>CAYZPB010000040.1:0-8189 GCA_964480445.1 uncultured Caryophanales bacterium | reverse complement strand
CCTCCAATTATTTAAATTATATTATTATTTTTATAAACTATGATGCTTCTGTTGCTTCTGCTGCTTCTTTTTCTGCTATAGCTTTTACAACACAAGCCATATTTCTTGCCGGTGCCTGTAACACACTAAGTAACATAGACAGCAACCCATCCCTTGATGGAAGTGATGCAAGCTCTCTAACCTGCTCAATTTCCAGTATCTTTCCTTCCAAGATCCCCACCTTAATTTCTAAGGCTTTATTTTTCTTAGAAAACTCAGCAATAATTTTTGCTGGTGCTACTAAATCATCACTACTAAAAGCAATAGCGGTAGGACCAACTAAGTATTCATTTAATTGATTTAAACCCACCTCATCTGCTGCCCGTCTAACAAAAGTATTTTTTAATACCTTATAATCGACTCCCGCTTCACGTAATTGCTTTCTTAGTTCAGTCACCTGCGCAACACTAAGCCCACGATAGTCAGTAACAATGGTTGATTTGCTATCATTAAATCTCTGAATTATCTCAGCTACTTGTTTCTCTTTCATTTCATGTATCTTTGTGCTCATACCCTGCACCTCCCTCTAATTAATCCTCGTAAACAAAAAACACCTTCGTAAACATACGAAAGTGTAATATTCCAAAGAATATGCCCACCTCGGCAGGAAATTAAGCTTCTCAGCACCTACTGTCTACGGTAATAATTTATTTAATTTAATATCAGTATTCTATCATGCCTTAATCTTTATTGTCAAAACTTTTGTTATGCCAGTTTCCTCAGAACGTTTACTTTAACTCCAGGTCCCATTGTAGAACTTATTACTACATTTCTATAATATTGTCCTTTAGCTGATGCAGGTTTTGCTTTGGTTAGTGTGTCAACAATCATTTCAAAATTCTCTAATAATTTCTCATCATCAAAAGAAACCTTGCCGATTGGTACATGAACGTTTCCTGCTTTATCAGTACGGTATTCAATTTTACCAGCTTTGATATCTTCTACTGCTCGTCCAACATCGAAAGTTACAGTGCCAGTCTTCGGATTAGGCATCAAACCCTTAGGCCCAAGCACCCGACCAAGCTTACCAACTGTTGCCATCATGTCTGGAGTCGCAACAATAACATCAAATTCAAACCAACCTTTTTCAATCTTATCTGCTAAATCTTCATCTCCAATAAAATCTGCGCCAGCAGCTTCAGCCTCTTTTATTTTTTCGCCCTTAGCAAAAACAACTACTCGCTGAGTTCTGCCTGTGCCGTGCGGTAGTACTACGGCACCGCGCAACTGTTGGTCTGCCTTCCGCGGGTCAACCCCTAAACGAAATGCAACATCTACAGTCTCATCGAATTTAGCGCTAGCAGTTCTTTTGACAATCGCAATCGCTTCTGTCATGTCGTATATTTGCTCACGATCGTATTGTTTGATCGCTTCATTATATTTTTTTCCTACCTTAGCCATAATTTTTCCTCCTTAGTGGTTATGCGGTTTAACCTCCCACAATCGTAGAGTCGTTAAACTAACTATTAATAATCTTAATCTTCAACAACAATTCCCATGCTGCGAGCTGTTCCTTCAACAATCTTCATCGCCGCTTCTACTGATCCAGCGTTTAAGTCTTCCATCTTAGTCTCCGCAATCTCTCTAACTTGATCACGAGTAACTTTCCCAACTTTATTGGTATCGGGAGTCCCTGAAGCTTTCTCAATACCAGCTGCTTTCTTTAAAAGAATTGATGCCGGTGGTGTTTTTGTAATAAAGGTAAATGAGCGATCTTCATAAACAGTAATCTCAACTGGTATTATTAAACCCATCTGATCTGCTGTTCGTGCATTATACTCTTTACAGAATCCCATAATATTAATACCTGCTTGTCCTAAAGCTGGACCAACCGGTGGGGCTGGTGTCGCCTTTCCTGCATCTATTTGTAATTTTATAACATTAGCCACTTTCTTAGCCATGCACTAAACCTCCTTATAACTTCTCAATCTGATCAAACTCAAGTTCTACAGGCGTCTCCCTGCCAAACATATTCACTAACACTTTTATCTTTAACTTCTCCATGTTAATTTCATCAATGGATCCTATAAAATTCTCAAACGGTCCACTTGTCACTCTAACACTTTCATTAAGTTCAAAATCAATCTTCGGTTTAGTCGCAGCAACTCCCATTCTACGCATTATATTCTTGACTTCCGAATCTAATAAAGGAGTAGGCTTCAAGCCGGCCCCAGCAGACCCAACAAAACCAGTTACACCAGGTGTATTCCGCACAACATACCATGACTCATCGGTCATCAGCATCTCAACTAGGATATACCCAGGGAATATTTTCTTCTGAACAATCCGCCTTTTTCCGCCTTTGTTTTCCATTTCTTCTTCCATTGGAACAAGAATTGAAAATATGCGGTCGTCCATATTCATGGTTTCGACGCGCTTTTCTAGATTGACTTTGACTTTATTCTCGTAGCCTGAGTATGTATGAACAACATACCATTTCTTATCTTCCATGGTTGCTTAGGACGATGTCCTTCCTCCTTTGCAAAAAATACTATTATTATAAATTACTTACCAAATCCGATCAAAGTTAATAGACCGGAAATTAGAAAATCGATTAGCACAAAGAAAAGAACGACGAAAATTACCGTGAAGATAACTACTTTTGAATAGCTAACCAGTTCCTGGCGACTTGGCCAGCGAACTTTTTTTAACTCCCTAAAACTACTACGAAAGAAGTTAAATATCTTACCGAAAAATCTTTTAATTTTTGCTAGTAGCTTCATCTTTTTTCCCCCACCTATCGAGTCTCACGGTGTATCGTGTGTGCATTACAATATCTGCAATGTTTTTTCCATTCAACCCTGTCCGGATTATTTCTCTTGTTCTTCATTGTGGTATAATTGCGTTGTTTGCATTCGGTGCAAGCCAATGTAATAATAACTCGCATATATACACCTCCCACGTTTAACTTAGATAATATTAATAACCTTATAAGTACTCCTCGTCGAATAAGCCTTTATAAGGTTACCTGCAATACTTTACCATAACAAAAAAACATTGTCAATAAACAATATTAGGATTCTTACTCTGAATCAACTAATAATAACTTAGTAAGTTTCTTTTTTGCACGTTGTAATGCATTGTCTATTATTTTGGGTTCCTTCTCTAAAATAAGTGCTATCTCTTTGTAGCTATAGCCGTCAATATAATAACTAAAGACTGCGCATTCTAGTTTGCTTAATTGAGCAACTATTTTTCTTTCGAGTTCTTTCTGCGTTTCATTAAATATATAAAGTGCCTCTGGTTCCTTGAGTTGATCACCAATCAATAAATCTAGTAACTTTAAGCCAGAGTCTCCGTCACCCAATTGCTTGTCAAGAGATATCGAGCAGTTCAATATCGAATTCTTTTGAGCGTTTGTAGTCTTCAGTGCTGAAATCAAGTGCCTTCTGATACATAAGTTTGCAAAAGTTCTAAACGAGCTACCACGGCCATTCTTGTAATCACGTAATGCTTTATAAAATCCTATCCTTGCTTCCTGTTTTACATCAGCTTTGTCAGCACCAATAAAATAATAGCCACGCGACTTGGCCTTTAGTAAATAGTCATATCTATTATATAAGTATTCTAAAGCTTCAGCATTATATCTCGCAATCTGAGTGATTTCTTCATCCGTCATTTCATTTAATTGTTTTCTTGTTACTTTCTTGTTATTTTTATTAATCATCAATATCTCTCCGGGTCTCTTTTTATTTGCATATTGTTTCTATGCAATCCCATATATTTTCATTTAATACATTATATTACACCTTTCTGTATAATGTCAAACATTATTTGTATAAATACTCGCGTTGCCTAAATATCTCATAAAGAAAAATCGAGGTAGCCACCGAAGCGTTCAAGGAATTAACATGTCCAGCCATCGGTAACTTAGCTACAAAGTCGCAATTTTTCAATAATAATTGAGAGATTCCCCGCCCCTCACCGCCAATCACTAGACAGATCGGCATATTATAATCAATGTCTGTGTAAATTTGATCTCCACTCGCATCAGCTCCAACTACCCAGAAACCCTCTTTTTTTAAGCGGTCCACCGTCTGTACCAAGTTTGTAACCTGCGAAACTGGAACATGCTCGATTGCACCAACCGAGACCTTAGCCACAGTTGTGGTTAACCCCACAGATCTTTTGTTTGGAATAATTATTCCATCTGCCGCAACAGCATCTGCAGTTCTTATAATCGCACCTAAATTATGTGGATCCTCTAATTTATCAAGCATTATAATCAAGGGTAGTTTTTTACCTTGCTTGACTCTGTTTAGCAAATCTTCGAATTGAACGTAAGCATAGTCCTCAACTACCGCTGCAACTCCTTGGTGACTAGTATCTCCTACAATTTGTTCAAGCTCTGTTGCTGGTACGCTTTTAACATTAACATTGCGCTCCTTGGCCAATGAAACTAAACTATTAACTCGTGTAGGGTTTACTCCCTCAGCAAGATAAATCTGGAAAATTTTTCTTTCTGCCTTCAGTGCTTCAGTTACTGAATTAGTGCCAACGATTATTTGCTTGTCTTTGTGCCGGTTATTCATTTTCAGTTGTCACCTCCACATAGTTAATCGCTAGAGCAATTAACTCTTCCAATCTTTCTGTTTCGTCATTTAAATATAAGTATCCGATAAGCGCCTCAAATCCAGTACTGTAACGGTATTGTATAATATCTGTATTTTTAGGGGCAGCATGACCTTTTGTATTCCTTCCCCTTTTAACGATCGCTAACTCCTCACTACTTAGCTGACGCTCTAAATCTTTAACAATGCTAGCCTGTGCTTTCGCGCTAACATAAGATACAGTCCTATTATGCAAAACATTCTGTCGATAGTTTCCCTTGCTAAGAACGTGCTTTCTAATCGCTAACTCATATACAGCGTCACCTAAATAGGCAAGCGCCAGGGCATTCATTTTTTTCGCCACCTTGCACCCCTCGCCGTATCCTCCAATAGAATACCTTTTTCGTTTAAGAGGTCGCGAATTCGATCTGCTTCTAACCAGTTCTTATCTGCCTTAGCTTTATCTCTTTCCGCAATCAACCCTTTAATCCATTCCGTATCTATTTCATTAGTTTGCTCGGTTTGTAGAATCAGCTCTAAACCTAATACCTTGAGCATGGTTTTTAGTAGTTCAAGTAGAACCTCTGCTTCTACGCGTCCAAGCTTCTCTTCTGTAATATAAATATTTGTCTGCTTAATTAAATCGTAGATTAAACTAATAGCATTTGCACTGTTAAAGTCATCATCCATCTCTGCAACAAATCTAGCAATTAAATCTGAGCTGTAGTTTGCTACTTCTGCGTCAATCGCCTTAACCTCGCCAGACTTTAATTCTAGAAGCTGTTGATAGACATTTCTGATGCGCGAAACATTTCTTTCCATCATATCCATCAAATCTTCCGAAAAATTTATCGGCGTTCGATAATGCACGCTTAAAAAAGCAAGTTTTAATAAAGCTGGTTCGCGTTTTTTTAGTAACTCACGAACAGAAATGATGTTTTGAACTGATTTCGACATTTTCTCGTCATCAATCGTCAGATAAGCGTTATGCATCCAATAGTTTGCAAGTGGTTTTTGTGTTAGTGTTTCTGACTGTGCAATCTCATTTTCATGATGCGGAAAAATCAAGTCTGCTCCGCCGCCATGAATATCAATCGTATCCCCCAAGTATTTTTTCACCATGGTTGAGCATTCAATGTGCCAGCCGGGTCGCCCTTTGCCCCATGGACTCTCCCAAGCAATCTCACCCGTCTTCGCACTACGCCACAAAATAAAGTCATTAGGATTCTCCTTCTGAGCATCTATCTCGACACGTGCGCCTGACTTAAGGTCATCAATATATTGATTCGAAAGCTTGCCGTAATCGGCAAACTTGTTGGCACGGAAAAATAAATTTCCTTTAGCCTCATAGGCAGCATCAAGCTTCAAGAGCTTAGTAATAAAACTAATAATTTCGTCTATATTCTCTGTAACTTTTGGAGTGTGAGTTAATGGTTTGATTCCTAAGCTTTCTGAATCTTTGAGAAATTCATCTGTGTATTTTTGCGAAAGTTCTATCGGTTCTATGCCTAATTCTTGTGCTTTATTAATAATTTTTTCATCAACATCGGTAATGTTCTGTACATAGTTAACCTCATAACCCTTATACTCTAAATAACGACGAACCATATCGAAGACTATTAAGGGCCTAGCATTACCGATATGAATTAAATCATAAACTGTCGGTCCACATACATACATATCAACAATGCCTTCTCTAATGGGCACAAACTTTTCCTTCTGATTAGTAAGCGTATTATATATATATAGCATTAGCTATTTCACCCCTTTGTAATTTTATTCATTTCGTCTTTTAAACGAACAAGCTCTTCTTCTATTTCATTTAATCGAAGCTCCATTCTTTCTTCGTTCCTAATAACTTTAACCCCGTCCAGCATAACTATCTCGCCTGGTACACCAACCACAGTAGCATTAGCTGGAACATCGTT
This sequence comes from uncultured Caryophanales bacterium, assembly GCA_964480445.1. Lineage (GTDB taxonomy): Bacteria > Bacillota > Bacilli > Tepidibacillales > Tepidibacillaceae > CAYZPB01. The sequence continues at coordinate 1,672 of CAYZPB010000040.1, read as the reverse complement.
CAAAACTACCGAGGAGGCACCAATCTTCACATTTTCACCAATCGTAATCGATCCTAACACAACTGCACCTGCTGAAATCATCACATTGTCTTTAACCGTTGGGTGCCGTTTCCCCTTTTCCTTGCCTGTACCTCCAAGGGTTACCCCCTGATAAATCAAAACGTCATTGCCAATCACTGCTGTTTCACCAATAACTACACCTCGTCCATGGTCGATAAAAAACCTTCTACCAATAACGGCAGCAGGATGAATATCTATACCCATCGTAAAACGTGTGAAAGCTGCTACCATTTTGGCTAATAAATAATACTTACGTCTCCATAAGCGATGGGCTAAACGATGATTTCGATTCGCTTTCCAACCAGGACAAGTTAAGACAACCTGTAATGTGCTCCCAGCAGCTGGGTCATGTTTTTTAATTATAGCTATATCTTCTTTAATTAATTCAAACATCAGAACCCACCCTTTCTCATAATTTCTACAATAAAAGACAAAAAATTACCGCCTCTATGCTAACGCACAGAGACGGTTGATCCGCGGTTCCACCCTGTTTAGAATACTAGATAGCATTCTCACTCAAAGCTTTATAACGGAGCTACCCGTCGGTGTTTACTAACCCTTCAACACCCAGGCTCAAAAGGGCACTCAGCAATCCTTATAATTCTCTTTCAGCCAGGGAGAATCTCTCTAACAGCTAGTTGATTGCTTACTTTCTTTTTCATTGCCGTAATATTTTAACTATATCTTAACTATTAATTTCAATTTGTCAATAATTGTTTTAAACGACTACTAACTTTCTCCTGTCCAAGCAAAGATATTGTGGTCGGCAAATCTGGACCCTGCATCTGCCCTGTCACAGCTACTCGCACAGGCATGAACAGTTTTTTCCCTTTAACACCGGTCTCTGTCTGCACCTCCGCCAATACCGTCTTAATCCCCTCTGGACTATAATCTTTAAGTGCCAATTGTTTCTCGTAAAAGGTCTCTAAAACCTGTTCATCCAATGCTTCCGCTAACAAGCTTTTTTCCTCTTCATCATAATGAATCTCCTCTACAAAAAAGAGCTCTGTTAGTTCAATAATCTCTTGTCCGTAGTTTAGCTGATCCTTATATAGTGCAACCAAGAGCTCAAGCCATGTTTTTTCCTCTTCATTTAATTCTTGAGCTATTAAGCCAGCCTCTACTAAAAAGAGACTACATAATGCAACAATATCAGCTAACGAACTTTCTTTTATATAATAGTTGTTCATCCAGTATAGTTTGTGCACATCAAAAACTGCGGGACTTTTAGAAACTCGTTCAAGACTAAATTGTTCAATTAACTCCTCTTTAGTAAATATTTCCTCTTCGCCCTCTGGGCTCCAGCCAAACAATGCTAAAAAGTTTAAGACTGCCTCTGGCAGAAATCCTAGTTCTTTATATTGATCGACGAACTGAATTATCTGTCCATCGCGTTTACTCATTTTGTGTCGGTCCTGGTTTAAGATCAGTGATAAGTGGGCAAAGTCTGGCTCATCCCAGCCAAAAGCTCGATAAATTAATTGCTGTCTTGGTGTATTTGTTAAGTGTTCCTCACCACGTATAACATGACTTATTTCCATTAAGTGATCATCAACAGTTACAGCAAAATTATAGGTCGGCATTTTATTTGGCCGCATTATAACAAAATCTC
>CAYZPB010000039.1:0-9226 GCA_964480445.1 uncultured Caryophanales bacterium | reverse complement strand
ATTGATCAGATTCGAGATTTAAATAAATGGGATCTTTGTTTTCGTGAATACTTACGAAGAATTAAAAGGAAAACCGCTATTTTGATTGCTCTTTCTGTCCAATTAGGGGCTCTGGTAAGCGATGCTGAACCGGAGGTTGTTCGTAACCTGCATAGATACGGCTACTATACCGGAATGGCTTTTCAGATAATTGACGACGTACTTGATTTTACTGGTACGACTGAAGAGTTGGGCAAGCCTGCTGGTAGTGATTTAAGACAAGGGAACATCACTTTTCCGGCGCTTTATGCCTATGCTTGTTCACCAGTTAGTGACCGACTAAAAGAGATTATTGAAAGTGGTGTAACAGAGGAGAATACTGAGGAAATTATTCAGCTAGTTAAAGATTCCGGCGGTATCGAGCAAGCTCAGGAATTAGCAGATAAATACCTCGAAAAGGCCGAAGAAGCACTAAAGAAACTGCCGGCGATTAAAGAACGCGAGACGCTATATGAAATCAGTAAATTTATTGCTAATCGTACTTATTAAATCTTGTTTAAAAATTGAAACAGACTTGTTTTTCTGGTAAAATTTCAAATAGCTACAAACTAAATTTAATATGAAATGGGGGATCTAAATGGAGAGAACTTTTTTAATGATCAAACCTGATGGCGTTCAACGTAATCTTGTTGGTACAATTGTGAAAAGATTTGAAGAGAAAGGTTATAAACTTGCTGGCGCTAAGCTAATGCGAATTGACCAGACTTTAGCCGAAGAGCATTATGGTGAGCACCGTGAGCGTCCTTTTTTTGGGGAACTGGTTGAATTTATAACGTCGGGACCAGTTTTTGCAATGGTCTGGGAGGGTGAAAATGTCGTTGCTGTTGCCCGTGGTTTAATGGGCGCAACAAACCCGCAGGAAGCCGCTGCAGGTACAATTCGGGGCGACTTTGCTGTATCACTTGGCATGAATATTATTCACGGTTCAGACTCACTAGCTAGTGCAGAGCGTGAGATAAATCTATTTTTTGAAGCTGAAGAGTTAGTCGATTATGAGCGTGTTGTCGATAGTTGGGTATAAGACTAAGAGGGCTGCTAGTTATTACTAGCAGTTTTTTTAATATAATGGGCTTAAATTATCGATTTATGTTGTATTATTAAGCTAAGCAAGTAATTCACAAATAGATGACTAATTTTGAAGGAAAGAGTGGAGGTAAAAGCGATGAGATTTCTTGACGCAGGCGAATCACATGGAAAACAACTGACTGCAATAATTGAGGGTGTCCCTAGCGGCTTTACTCTGACTACGGAATCGGTAAATAAGGTTTTACAAAAGAGGCAGCAGGGCTATGGACGTGGAGCTAGAATGAAAATTGAGCAAGATCAGGTAGAAATAGTAAGTGGAGTCCGTTTTGGCAAAACAATCGGTTCGCCAATCACTCTAGTTATAAAAAATAGAGATTACGAAAATTGGCAGGAGATTATGGCGGTCGAAGCTGTGGATTACAGCAGTGTCAAAACGGTTAGTAGGCCGCGCCCAGGGCATGCAGATTTGAGCGGTGGTATTAAATATAATCAAAAGGATTTACGAAATATTTTAGAGCGTTCCAGTGCTAGAGAAACTGCCATCCGGACTGCTGTAGGTGCAGTTGCTGAACAGCTGCTTGAGCCTTTTGCGATACAGTTTTTTAATCATGTTATAAATATTGGCGGCGTTCAAGCTAAGCGCTACGGTGAATTGGCTGATTTTTCCTTCGAAGAATTAGGTGAACTGATTGCTAAATCAGAGGTTAACTGTATAGATGCTCAGGTGTCAGAGCAGATGATAGAGGCGATTGAAAAAGCGCGTGCCGATGGAGATACTTTAGGGGGTATTGTTGAAGTAGTGGTTGCAGGTTTACCAATTGGCATCGGTAGTCATGCTCATTGGGACCGAAAGCTGGATGCGAATTTAGCGCGGGCAATTATGAGTATTCAAGGTTTTAAAGGTGTAGAGATAGGTATCGGCTATCAGGCGGCAGGATTAGCAGGATCTCATGTGCATGATGCGATAAAATGGAAAGATAATAGTTTTTATCGGCCGACCAATAATGCTGGGGGAATTGAAGGTGGCATTTCAAATGGAGAGCCGATTATTATTACTGGTGTGATGAAACCAATACCTACGCTTTACACACCACTAAGCAGTGTTGATATTCAGAGTAAGGAACCAGGGCTAGCAACGATAGAGCGTTCTGATATCTGCGCAGTCCCAGCTGCTAGCATTGTCGCGCAGTATGTTACTGCTTGGGAAGTTGCAGCCGCTTTTTTTGCGAAATTTAGTGGCGATTCGCTTGCAGAGATTAGAGCGCACTATAATAGCTATATTAAAAGGATAGGTGAGTATTAAGTGAAATCATTGGCGATCAAGATTCCAGCTGCTGAGCAAAATTACAATGTTTGTATTGGTCCTGGTATTCGTTTTAAGCTTTTGCAGTTTCTTACTGAGCTAGCGATTACCGATGAGACTCCGCTTTTGTTAGTGACAGATAATAACGTAGCTAAGTTATATTTGGATGAGCTGCTAAAGTTATTGGGGAAATATAATGTATATACTTATATTATTCCGGCAGGTGAGGAATCAAAGTCACTTAACGAACTAGAAAGCTTAACTCGTTTTGCCTTGGAGCAGAAGCTAGACCGCTCGACAGTGGTTATCGCTCTAGGTGGCGGGGTAGTTGGTGATTTTGCTGGATTTTTTGCGGCAAGCTACATGCGAGGTCTGCCTTATATCCAGATGCCGACAACTATTCTAGGACATGATAGCAGTGTCGGAGGCAAGGTGGCGGTCAATCATCAACTAGGCAAAAACATGCTTGGAGCCTTTCACCAACCGCTTGCCGTTATCTATGATACAGAATACATAAAAACACTACCAGCTGAACAGATTAAATCTGGTTTGGCTGAGCTATTAAAGCATGCGCTGATTGCTGATTTAAAACTGGTGAATTGGCTTATGCAGCACACCAAACAGTTACTTGCTTTAGATGATGAAATCCTGACGGAAGCCCTTTCCCAGGGGATTGCAATAAAGGCAAAAATAGTCGCTTGTGACCCAGCTGAAGAAGGCATTCGGGCACATCTTAATTATGGGCATACTTTAGCGCATGCACTAGAAACAGCTACAAATTATCAAATCATACATGGTGAAGCAGTTTCAATCGGCATCAGTTATGCAGTTGAATTAGCTGTCGGATTAGGTTTGATAAAGGAAGAAGTTAGGGAACAGACACTAATGCTTTTAGCAAGCTATCAGTTAGCTACTAGAATACCAAAAGAGCTTTCTGCAACGGAGATTCTTAGAATTATGCAACATGACAAAAAGTCGCAGGCTGGCAAGCTTAGGATGGTTCTACCGACCGCGATAGGTTCAGTCAAACTTGTTACTGATATTCCTGATGATCTGCTAGCGCAATCCATCAACAAATTACAAAAATAAGCAGGTGCTTTATGAAAGTCAAGGTAAAACCAGCAAATTATATAAATGGCAAAATTACAGTTCCCGGAGACAAATCAATTTCGCACCGGTCAATTATGCTTGCTTCTCTTGCAAAGGGGAAATCAATAATCACTGGCTTTCTTAATGCCACCGATTGCTTAAATACGATTAAAATTTTTAGGCAACTAGGTGCAGAAATTACACAGATTGATCTTACTAACTATACTGTGATTGGTAAGGGTAAAATGTTGTCTCCGCCTAAAGTTGCTGTTTTAGATGTCGGCAATTCAGGAACAACGATTCGTCTGACGACTGGAATACTGGCTGGCCAGTATTTTAACAGCATTATAAGTGGGGATGCATCGATTAACCAAAGACCAATGAAAAGAATTATTGAACCGCTTAGTCTGATGGGGGCGCAGATTAATAGTAAGCAAGGTTATGCGCCTCTTAAGATAATTGGCGGCTCCTTACAGGCTATTGATTACAATAGCCCAGTTGCCAGCGCACAGGTTAAATCTGCAGTACTGTTAGCCGGACTTTATGCAGAAGGCTCTACAACAGTAACCGAGCCAACTCGCTCACGTGATCATACTGAGAAGCTGTTTCATCATTATGGGGTGGACATACAAATTGGTGCCAACAAAGCAAAGGTTAATCCGCCTAAGGAATTATCTGGGCAAACAGTCGAGATTCCTGGTGATTTTTCCTCAGCAGCTTATTTTATCGTTGCAACTTTACTCTTGCCAAATAGCGAACTACTGATAAAGAATGTAGGCGTTAACCCTACTCGTACCGGTTTGCTTGACCTAATTAAACAGATGAATGGTAAGGTTGAACTATTAAATCGACGAACTTTCGGTGAAGAAGAGGTAGCAGATATTTTCGTCCAAAGCAGCGAACTCGTGGCTACAGAAATTTCCGGTAAGTTAATTCCTCGATTGATCGATGAACTACCATTGATTGCCTTGCTTGCAAGTCAGGCAGAAGGCAAAAGCATTGTTCGTGATGCAGCTGAACTCCGTGTCAAGGAAAGTGATCGTATCGAAACGATAGCTAAAGAGCTAGCAAAACTTAATATTCAACTTATAACTGAGCCAGACGGCTTTTCCCTTGTCGGCAAGCAGAAAGTAGAAAGTAACTCAGTAGTTTCTCATAGCGACCATCGAATTGCAATGACCCTGGCAATTGCTGGTTTATTAGCGCCAACAGACGTAGAAATCATAGGGGCAGAAGCAATTAATATATCTTATCCAGGATTTTTTGCCGACTTAGCAAAAATTGTAAAATGATATTTTTAATATTATTTTATTATACTTGTTAAAAGCTATTCAAATGTTCTATAATAGAAGTCATAGAAATAGTCTTGACGTTTATACATATTAATGAGGATTTAATGGGCGGAAGAAGGAGTGTTCTGGGTGACAGACTCGCAATTAATTCGTTTAATTAAAGAAGGCGATATCAACCTTTATTCGGAGTTGATTATTCGTTATGAAAAGAGATTGACTGCCTTTATTGCCAATATTTTAAAAGGTACGCAGATTACCGAATATGCAGAGGATATTTGTCAGGAGGCTTTCTATAAGGCCTATCGAAGTTTACATACGTTTCGTGACGAGGAGGCAACTTTCTCAACCTGGTTATATACAATTGCACGCAACACAGCTTTAAGCGAGTTACGCAAGGTGCAAGCGGTTGAGGTATCACTTGATGATATGTTGCCATCAGCTCAGGTCTCGAATTTACTATTACCTGAACAGGAATTATTACGTAATGAACGCATTAATAAAGTACGAGGGGCAATTAATGAATTACCAGAAAAACAACGTACGGTGATTATTTTGCGTGAGTACGAACAAATGGAGTATAAAGAAATTGCTCACGTACTTGGGGCAAGTGTTAGTGCAGTAAAATCATTATTGTATAGAGCTCGGTCTGGTATAAAACATCAACTCGAGGACTACGAAGGGGTTAAAGGATAAATGCTTGGAAATGGTAACAAGTCTAGTCTCTCCCACAATGTTATGGAGCGAATTCTTGAAGAGGACCGTTGGACTTTACCAGTACATCAACAGAAAGTTAAACCCAATCGGTTTTTCAAACCACTCAGCTCCTTTGTGTTAATTATTGCCTTATTAGGTATAATTTTTAGTTTTGTCTTTATTCAGCCGACCAGCACCAGCACAGTACCAGAAATTAAAAATGAAAGTATCACAAGCATGGTTGAGCCAACAGTATATGCCAAATCGTTTCCGCACCTAGAGTTTCTTACTTTATCAGGAAGCACAATTACTGGCACAGGTGAGCCTGGAATTTATGTACCTAATAAACAGAGCCAGAATGAAGCTCAACTTTTCTGGGTTGGTTCAATCTTTGTTTTAGCGATTATAATTCTTTTTTTAAGTTGGTTGTCAAGAAGGACCGAGAATCCTGACCAGCCGCAAGGTGGGCAGGGTTCTTTATTAAGTGGCGAGGGAAGGCACTGAGCAGATGAAAATTGTTGAAATAATTAAATATTATATTAATAACAAAAAATTTATTCTCTTTTTAGCAGTTGCGAATCTATTAGGTGCTTTATACGGTTTTTATTGGTATAAAGATCAATTGTTCACAACACCTAAATATCTATGGATATTTGTAGCTGATAGCCCATTAGCTACTTTCTTTTTTGCAATGTTTTTGTTTGTATATTACTTAGAAAAAAAAGCACCGTTTTTAGAGGCGCTAGCTTCAATAATGATTTTTAAGTACGGCGTCTGGGCGATTGTGGTTATTCTCTGGGGTGCTTGGAATACGGAGCCGTCAATAGTGAAGATGTTGATGGTTGATACTCTACACTGGATTGATATATTGTTGATTTTCTCACATTTTATTATGGCAGCACAGGCCATTATTTTCTTCCGCAAATATTCTTATGGTTTTTTATCTATCTTCCTTGTCGGAATATGGATCTTCCTTAATGATATTTTAGATTATACATTAAATATTCATCCTTGGTTACCTACTAGCCTGTATGGTGATGTTTTATCAATTGCAAAATTCACTATGTTATTGAGCGGGACCACACTCGTTCTTTTCTATATCTTATCGCTGATCCGTCGTAAAGATGCAAGCACAAAAGATCCGCTTCAAGATAAGCTGCAGTAATTAATTACGCTCAAAACCTTCGCCCAAGACATCATGAACATCACTTAACACGATAAAAGCCTTGGGGTCAATCGTACGAACTATTTTTTTCAGTCGAGAAATTTCGTTACGTCCAATCACGCAGAAGAGAACCTCTTTTTCTTGATCGGTATAGCCGCCGCGAGCTTGTGAAATTGTAACACCGCGCTTCATATCCTGTGTAATTTGATTTGCAATCTCCTGTGTATGTTCGGAAATAATCGTCGCCGATCGAGCTGCATAAGCACCTTCTTGTACAAAATCAATAATCTTGGAGCCGACAAGGACCATTACTAAAGTATACATAGTTTTTTCTTGTCCAATAACAAAAGATGAGCCAGCAATTACAGTAGCATCAATGATTAACATCGTTCGCCCGATGCTTATACGGTGTTTACGAAACATCAATCTGGCAATAATATCAGAGCCGCCGGTAGTTCCGCCAATTCGGAATATGATTCCCAGACCGAGCCCAATGAATAGCCCTCCGAAAAGAGCGGCTAATAATAAATCATCCATCGGCGAATGCAATTCATCAGTCAGCCAAAGGAATAGTGTTACAAAAAGCGTACCAATTATCGTGTAAATCATTGAGCGATAACCAAGCTTCCATAGGCCGAGAATAAATAGCGGAATGTTTAATAATAGAATCATTAAACTTGGGGCAATTCCAAATGAGTAATTGAGGACCAATGCAATACCAGTAACGCCACCCTCACCTAATCCATTAGCAATTACAAAGTAATTGACACCGAAAGAAAAGATAAATGCTCCAGCTGCAATAACTATTAATGTTTTAGTAATTTCAAAAATTTTAGCTTTCATATTTACTATTTTTTCTCCTCTAGAAAATTAAGCGGTAAAATCTGTATTAAATATATTAATCTATTATATACTATAGGTAGACAAAAATCTTGATTGTTTGCCTGGTAAAAGACTAACTTTGTGAAAGGGTGGGAATAAATTTGGCTAAAATAAGAGTGTTAATTACTGGAGCTAATGGGAAGATGGGGCAAGAGGTTGTGAAATTAGTAAAAGGCAGTCCTGATTTAGAGCTCGTCGGTAGTATTGACAAACAATTTAAGACGGACGCGGCTAAACAAGAATATAGTGATCTTATCACTGCAATCAGGCTTACTGCTGCAGATGTTCTAGTTGATTTTACTACACCGGACAGTGTAAAAAATAATATGGAGCTAGCTCTTAAAGCTGGTATTTCTCCAGTTGTTGGGACAACTGGTTTAACTAATGAAGAGTTATTGGAACTAGATCAACTTGCAAAAGAGCAGGGGATTGGCGGGGTTTTAGCTCCAAATTTTGCCATCGGTGCAATCTTAATGATGCGATTTGCTGAGCAGGCTGCTAAATACATGCCGGATGTTGAAATAATTGAACTCCACCATGATCAAAAACTTGATTCACCGTCGGGGACTGCTCTGAAGACAGCTGAACTAATTGCGAGTACACGTGCAGCTAAAGTGCAAGGACATGCAGCTGAGACTGAAAGTATTAAGGGCGCACGTGGAGCAGAATTTACTGGTTTTCGCATTCATAGTGTGCGTTTACCTGGTTTAGTGGCGCACCAAGAAGTAATTTTCGGAGCGGAAGGGCAGACCTTAACTATTCGTCACGATTCGATAAATCGTGAATCCTTTATGCCAGGTGTCTATTTGGCAATTACTAAAGTTAAGGAGTTTACCGGTATTCAGTATGGTCTTGAGCAGATAATGGACTAAGGAAGTAGGTAGAAATGGGGAAAATAGAAATTGGAAGAGAATTTCTACAAGCTTTAAATAAGCAGGGACATCAAGCTTATTTGGTTGGTGGTACGGTGCGCGATTATCTGCTTGGCTTTGAAATTGAAGACCTTGACGTGGCAACTTCGGCAACGCCTGAGCAAGTAATTGGTTTATTTCCAGATGCTATTCCTACTGGTATAAAATATGGCACTGTTACTGTTAAATTTAAGGATCAATATATTGAAGTGACGACTTTTCGCTCGGAGGCTAACTATCTGGATCACAGACGACCAGAAGTGATTATCTATAGCAAAAGCTTAGAAGAGGATCTTTCACGCCGAGATTTTACAATTAATGCACTGGCTATGGACATAAGTGGTGAAATCATCGATTACTATGATGGGCAAGCTGCACTAAAAAAACGGATACTGAAAACGGTGGGCGATGCAGAAGAGCGTTTTCGAGAGGACCCTTTAAGAATGTTGCGAGCAATTCGTTTTATCGCTCAACTTGGCTTTCAAGTAGAGAAGAAAAGCTGGAAACAACTGAAAAAATCAACTTCATATGTAAGTTATGTAGCAGTTGAACGCATTAAAAATGAATTTGATAGAATGCTCGGTTCGGCTTATGTGAAGGAAGCAATTAATGCTTTATACGCTTCTAGTTTATTGAACTGGATACCGAAACTAATGCAAACAGACTTAGCTACATATGATAGTGGATACTTAGGAGAGATTATGGAGCAGAGTGACAATAGAATTACACGTTGGTACTTATTGTTGCACCAGTTAACTGCTGATGAATTTACTTTTTTATTAGATGAGTTTTGCTTTTCCAAAAAGGAGCGTAAAATGCTAGAAGA
>CAYZPB010000038.1:0-9352 GCA_964480445.1 uncultured Caryophanales bacterium | reverse complement strand
GCTTTAGAACTCTCTGAAAATACACTACTCTCAAACACGGATATTAGCTTAAACCCAAAAGTAGATAGCTTTAGAACTCTCTGAAAATACACTACTCTCAAACGTATATGTTGAATGTTTCTCGATGTTTTAGCTTTAGAACTCTCTGAAAATACACTACTCTCAAACACAGTATTTATCCCAGTACTCTTGCAGATTGCTTTAGAACTCTCTGAAAATACACTACTCTCAAACTCTTTTTTACTGCCTTTCTTCTTTTTGCTTGCTTTAGAACTCTCTGAAAATACACTACTCTCAAACCTGTGTTAGTGCCTTATATCGCTCTACGCAGCTTTAGAACTCTCTGAAAATACACTACTCTCAAACTTCTTTCGTACCTGTCATAGTGTTGTCATAGCTTTAGAACTCTCTGAAAATACACTACTCTCAAACTTCGAAGTCCATATCCTCTCCTTTTTTATAGCTTTAGAACTCTCTGAAAATACACTACTCTCAAACATATGGGCAGAAGAGAATGGATTAAGTGTAGCTTTAGAACTCTCTGAAAATACACTACTCTCAAACCTACTCCTCCCCCTGTTTGCTGAATAATAGGCTTTAGAACTCTCTGAAAATACACTACTCTCAAACTCTATTTCTTGCTTACATACTTTTATAAAGCTTTAGAACTCTCTGAAAATACACTACTCTCAAACACGAGCTGCTGGGAGAGTTGATACATGCACAGCTTTAGAACTCTCTGAAAATACACTACTCTCAAACTTATTAACTTCTAACTTTTCCGCTTTTTCTGCTTTAGAACTCTCTGAAAATACACTACTCTCAAACATATCTTTTAGTGACACCTTAAATAAATTGTGCTTTAGAACTCTCTGAAAATACACTACTCTCAAACATTTCTTATATATAGCTTATCAAAATTAAAGCTTTAGAACTCTCTGAAAATACACTACTCTCAAACTGGCAGGCTGTCTATATCTACATTTTCCGTGCTTTAGAACTCTCTGAAAATACACTACTCTCAAACCCCACCACCCGAAAGACCAACCCCAAAGTTGCTTTAGAACTCTCTGAAAATACACTACTCTCAAACCTCAAAATCTGAGAAACGATCTACATATCGCATGTATCTTCAATATTATGTTATAGTTCACATAAATCATTGTCAATAATTAGTCTTTTTTCGTGCATAAGCAAAGGTCTGTCAGATGATTCAATCATTAGCAGTTTATACTTATTATCGATTAGCGTTTCAATAAAAGGGTATAGTTCTTCGTCGGTATAAAAAGATCTTAAGTTAATTGTTATAAACAATTTCTCTTTTTCTAATTCTAAAACCATTTCAAAGAAGTTAAGCAGTTTTTCAAGAGGGAATTCATAATCATCTTTAATGTAAATGCCAATCGCTTTTAATATATTAGGAAAAAATAATTTGCTAGTATCAATGTCAACATTAAGATTAAAAGACATATTACTAAGGTGTCTTTCTAATAAATTTAATATTTCTTGGGTTTCATGATAAAAAGTATTTTTTAGTGACATTTCTTCTAACGTATTGATTATTCGGTTTAAGAATCTCTTCTGATTAATGTCAAATGGTATATAGTTAGAAATCAACTCAACATTTTTACTAATATCAATCGGTACATCATTATTGGATAGTATTGAAGTGCCTTCATACCCAGCTTGTTGATTATATAGGTCTTCTAATAAATGACGCAGTAGTTTCTGATTTTCAATTACCAAAGAATATATTGAGTATTCTTCGATAATAATTGGGGAACTTAAACTAGGAAACATAAATTTCATAGGATAATCACTCTTTCATCACTATCAACTATGTCGCTTCGACTCTCTCCTACAAGATATTCGATACTAGAGAATTGCTTCTCAGTAATTACTAATATCTGAACTAAACCGGCAGGAGGTTTATGTTTGCGTAAGATTAGAACCAATGTGTTAATAATGCTTCTATTTAAAACCATTCGACAATAAACAGATTCTTGCAACATCATAAAACCATTGTTTATTAACTGTTTCCTAAACTTTCGATAATTTCTTAAATCCTCTTTCCCCGTAGTTGGCAAATCGAAAAAAACAATCATTCGCATATAACGATAACTCATAACCGAGCAAACAATATTTGAGAAGCGTCGTTATCGTTTAGAGCATCAAAGACACTACGGGTATATAGTTTTATTGAATTAAGTAAAGTCTGCCTAATATTATTAATTACGACAGTTTCATGTAAAAGAGAGATCATTATATATTTCTCCTCCTTTTCAAACACAGTGAAATCATTTTGATAAACCAGCCTATCTACATAGGGCCTGAACGGCTCCATCAGATCACTTGATAAATTAAAGTGATTAAACATGTTGTCGTGAAAAATACCTATCTGCGTTAAATAACCATTAGCAACAATTTCTCTGTTAAAAGCCGATAGAAGCAATGTATAACCATAATTTAATGCAGCATTAATTATATTTTCTTCACTTCTTGAAAAAGACATACCGAAAAGCGCATTAAAATACACTTTAGCTGCGTGACCTTCTCTGTTAGTAGGATCATTAAATTCTAATTCTTGCGCATATTTTTTTAATAAATCAGCCGACTCCTGCTTATCAACATTTTCAAGTAATAAAGCTTGCTTCTTGATCTTTTCTGAAACGATTTCTGTCCAGACAGCACCTTTAATATAATCCGACCATTTTAATTGAGTTTTTATTTTTCGAGAACAGTCATGACTACCTCGGTAGGGAATTAATTCAGCGCAAGGATTCCTTTTATTATCGCATAAAATTACCTTAATCTTTTTTTCTATTAATGCTGTCATAAGTACACCAGTTATAGAAACAGCATTATCCTCGACAAGGACAATTGCAATTTCATCCAAGAAAATTCTTTTAGTGTCCGCGCCCCTAACGACAAGATAACCCATCTTTAAGTCGAGTTTACACCTATTTGCTATGATAACTGTTCGCCAAGTCATAGCAAGCTTAACAGATTCTCTGACTTGTTTTCATAAAGGCCCGTGGGAGATTGATTGATAATACGTACATAATTATATTTTTTTAAAAGATTACTAAGCTTTAAATTAATGACAGGATTACAAGCCGACTTTGTTTTGCTTAGAAAACGCAAGTCGACCGAAGCTGCCCCTCTGGTCATTATTGATATAATTTCTAGCAAAACTTTTGCCTGCCCATGGAGGTCGTCTGCCTTACTAACAAAAACATCCCTACCTTCGACCAACAAGTTAATCCCGCTATTGGGTCTTTTATTAAAAGGGTGGCTACTAATTTTACTTAGCAATAAATCATAGAGTTCAATATTATCATTAGCGTTAATTTTATCGTATTTTTCACTTATTAAGATTTTGTCGTTTTTTGCAATTTTGTTAGTTATTGCATCGAGTCTTCTTATATATGCTTCTTCATTAATATTATAATATGCATCAGTAGAGGGACCTAAAGACAAACTTACCCCTCCTGTTTTGCCCTTTATGCACATACGATAACCATCTAGTTCGATTACAGAGTCGATTTTAATTGGTTGACCATTTAATAGGATTTCAATTTCGGTTAGGTTAATCTTCTTTGAATAATAGTCTTGAATAGCTTCATACAAGTATTTACTTCTATATTCTTCATTGCTTTCGAACTGTTGGCTTGCAATTAGGTCTACAGGAATAAACATTACTTCTTTTTTTTCATTAACCATAAAGCTTACAAGAACAAAATACGAAGCCGTAGGCTTACCATATCCTCCATACTTTTCTGCTGGCATGTCTTGTTTCAAGTTATAAGCAATCGAGTTAACTCCAGCTTTCAAAGGCATTTGATCATAAAAGCCACCTTTTCGTGTAAATGGATTTGCAACGACTTGTATATTGTTATTGTTTGTTTCATTCTTTATTCTCGCCAGCTCTTTGTCGCCGGCCCAGACTAGATAGTCACCTTTCATTAATTCTCTTTTAAATAAAGCAGATATTTTTAAGTTATATGAGGAGCTATTTTTTAAGAACCAACTCCTTGTAAATCGTTCATGATAGACGTTACCAACAACTATATTTAAGTATGCGTCTTTAGCGTGGTGTAGATCGTTGATAACTCTTGATTTCGGTAAACTAAATTCGTTGCGGAAATCAGAAACCAGACCTGCCTTAACAAAGACAATCTCAGTATCAGGGAATTTTTCTTGTAATAAAACAGTAAGTGCTTTAGTAGACTGCCTTGTTTCTACCAATTGACGATTTATAAAATTCCACATCTCCTCTTCAGTAAAAGGAGTAGCCCTTGTAAGACGACTAAATTTAGTCTCAGTAATAAAGCCACTGTCTTTAAGTTTTTTCCACTCATAATACATTGCCTTTCGCGTTGAGGGTAGAATGGGATAGCTATTGCCTTTAACATTTTCATTATAAGTACTATCTGATAAAACTGTGTTATCTATACTGTCATCTGCAATCTTTGATCTAGGCCAAATATGGTCAATATCGAATTCGCCACGGTTTTCAATAATAGATTGCAAGTTAATGGGTTTGCCAGTGTAAACACATCGACCTAGTTGTGTAAAATACAAAAATAATTTTTTGCTTTGCAACTGGTTTTCAGAGCAAGTTTCAAGCTCTTCTGCAAGATAGCGAACATCCACCTCTGCGTTTTTCATTAGCTCTTGCAAAGCTACTTTTCTACTTTTTGTACGCTTGTTTCTTTGTTGTAAGGTTCCACCTCGAGCCATCTCTACGAAAATTTTCTGTGGTGGTTCACCCTGTATCTTTACTAATTCGTTTACTATATCAGTGGTCTTTCTAATCTGTCTTCTTACAGGATTAGAAATATACATCTCATCCATTTTTTCGTCTAGTGTTTTCTCATTGCTTTCTAATATTTCGTTGATCTGTGCAGTTATTATTTCTTTGAAAGTGTACTTATCGGAAAGCAATTGCATCAAGTTATCGTTAGTTTCCCATAAAGCTTCGAGAATAGTAAAAACTTGTCCAGTGTTTTTATCTGTGCCTTCAATTCCAGACAAAAATTGTTTAGATAATCGTCCATAATCTTTATATTTAAGCCTAGTTAGATATTTTCGATCGTCTTCATTGACCTGCGGAAAATTTGTTTTTAACCATTTATCTAGCCTATTCTGATCTGTAGTAGATGATATTCTTTTAATAATCATCTCTACTTGCTGCTCATTTAAAACTTTTTTTTGAAGCAATCGTTTAAAGTCATGATATGAACTCAGAGAAGAATTAATTTTCTCATCAATACCAGATAATATATAATCACCTTTCCCTTTGTTAGCAGTTAAATAGTTGGAAATATCCTTCCTTGTAACACTTATTCTTTTGTTTCTTTTACAGAAAAGGTTATTATAAAGTTCTTGTTTTAGTTCAACATCTATTGGAATACCATTTATTTTTAAATTATTAATTTCGTTTAGAACTTCATATTTCTGATAGAGAAGAGACTTTTTAGGGACAACAGAGTATAGGGGAAGGTAGGTACACCGTCCTATCATCTGATCGATAAAAGCCTCTTCACTCTGGTCGTAATCTACAACTTGGTCAATATTCCAAGGATATATTTTTTCGGGACCTCTCACTACCCAACTAAAACTACTGTTTGTATTAAGCACACCAACATAGTAAGGTACTCGAAATTTAAAAGTAGCGATGATTTTGTCTGAAACAGCTAATCCTTCCTGATCCTTTTCCATAAGAAAAGGTAAATATTTTTCTGCATTACTCAAAATAGATTTAACTTGATGGAGATGCAATTGATAGGGTATTACATTATTACTTTTTGTTTTCTGCTTCGGTAAAAAAGTCCTTAATTCAATTCTATCTAACATATCATTGTAAAAAGTTTCATAGGCTTTTGTGGGGCTTATGCTGTCTAGCTCTTTTTTTAAAAACTTATAAAAATCCTCTTCAGTTGCCTTTCTTTTGATTATTTTCCGATCGTTGTGGTTATATACGTAAGCTGCGTAATTTGGTTCGCTAGGGTTTGCTTTGAATATTTTGTTATATGTATCTTTTGTCGAGCAATCCAGCACAAACATTTTCAACGTTTTTAAATCTTTCCGATGTTGTTCATACATTGCTACTTTAGATTTAGAGATATATTCGGAACCTTCATCACCAAGAATATTTACCAACTCTTTCCAGTCGTATAAAGACTTTAACATAAGAATTAAATCGGAATCATCGCCTATTTCATGTAGAGCTAGCTCCAAATCTTCTAGAGACTTTTCTAATGATATAGATTGCAATTCAGCATACTCCTCTGATTTCTGCATAAAAAGAGTTTTTAATTGAACCGACCCTCCGCTTAGCAATGCAATAATTGAAATCGGATTATAAGCTACTTCGTTCACTTCATCGGCTATCTGTTTTTTTAATTCTTTTAGATCAAACACCTCTGTAAACAATGATTTTTTATTATTAATACCGGTCTCTTTTTTCAAAACTTTTCTAAAGTGTTCGCGATTTATATTAAGGTCAAGGTTTCCATTTTCTTTAATGTAAGAAATAAATTTTTCGTAAGTGTCATTAAAATCCTCTACTATATTGATGCTGTCTTCATCCATGGAGCTAAGGAAATGTCCGCGATTCTTTGTAAGATATGCAATAGCTAAATATACAAGCCTAATATCTTTAGGGTCTGAATCTTCTATTAGGTCCATTATCAGATGATGAATTGTAGGATATTTCGTGTAGTACTCTTTGTCGGTGTAGAGTGAATCATTAAATAATAGAGAGATATCTTTAGCAGAGGATTTATCTTCTGGCCATAAAGCACTTTCTTTTATTCTTATAAAGAATCGGTCATCTTTATTCGCGATTTCTGTCGCGAAAAATTCTTGGATAAGTTGAATTCGTTGCTGCTTTCTTCTTAATCTTCTGCGTGCGCTCCGAAAAGATCTTCTATCACTTTTTAAATCTGCTCCTTGAAACAGTGAGACTCCAAGCATTCTTTTTCTTCTATAAAACAAAGGTGTGTAATTTAAATCTGTTACCGCATAACCAATTGAGTTTGTACCAACGTCTAGTCCTAAAAAATAAGCATTCTTCTTTTCTTCCATTTACAATTGACACCCTTTCTCTTTATGATATAATTTAATTACTGAAAAACACTACAAGGTTCAAATAAGCTTTTAGCGACCACGTAGGCTCGGACCTACTGCACGATGGTGCACGAAGAAACTCCTCTAGGAGTTTTTTTGTTTTAAAAAGTGTGAAAATCCCGTCCATTTAATTACTTCTATATTATCCTTTATTGTAAAAGATTACAATATAAAGGAGCTCCCCTCTTTTTTTAAGAAAACCTTAAGATTCCCGTGCTATACTAAATGTATTGAAAGGCCCCGTGATTAAGTCGTATACTTAATCTAGGTTACAGCAAAATATAATGCAAAGGGGCAAGTTATATGCGCGTTCTTTTAGTTGAAGATAACAGAAAGCTAACTGAAGCACTTCAATTTCTTTTAGAAAAAGAAAAGATTTATACAGATATTGCCTATGATGGTGAAACGGGCCTCGAGTTGGGACTTAAACCAATCTATGATGCAATAATTCTTGATATTATGCTTCCAGAACGTAATGGTCTTGAGATACTACAAATTCTGCGAAAGAAAGGCTATCAGACTCCGATTCTGTTACTAACTGCCAAGGATGAAATAGAGGATCGTGTCCGTGGATTAGAGCTTGGTGCTGACGATTACCTAGTTAAGCCTTTTGCAACAGAAGAACTAATTGCTCGCATTAGGTCGCTTGTAAGGCGCGCTGCTCGTGAGACTGATGGTGACTATTTGAAATTGGGTAAAGTTACATATAATTGCGCTAATCAGATGTTAAGAATTAATAATCGGGATCAGATCTTATCTGCCAAAGAAGGACAGCTCTTAGAAATGTTGATGCGCCGTCCTGAACAAGTTTTTACTCGCGAACAGATTCTCGATAAAATCTGGGGCTATGAAGCAGATATTATGCTAAATAATGTAGAAATATATGTTCACCACCTTCGCAAAAAAATTGGCAAGGATGCAGGAATCGAGCTAGAGACAGTACGTAATCTTGGCTACTTGCTAAGGGTAACGAAAGAAAATGATTAATAAATTACGGGTTGGTTTAACAATACATAATACTATAATTCTAATTATATTTTTAACGTTTTTTTCAGTTGTGATTTATCTTCTTATGGACAGTCATGTCTATAATCGGCTAAATAATAATCTTGATATAGCGGCTGAGCGAGTGCAGAATCTCTGTCAACTGCCAGCTATTCCAGTAAACTGTATCTATGTTCTACGTGATGAGCAGTTGGACATTACTACATTGTCGAAAGCACCGATTACTGAAGAAAACAAGGATTTTATCGCCACTACTGTTAGAGAATATGCGGAGCTGGCGGTTGAAAAAAATAAAAATATGTACGTCGATTTAGAGGTTGAAGGCCGTGGAATGATTAGAATTTTGTCGGTTCCTGCGGAAAAAGGTGGAGAAAAAGGCGTTATTCAGGTTTTAATCAATATTGATCGCGAGATTTCCTTTATGCGCACTTTACTATCTTCACTAATCATTTTAAATATCGCAAGTGTATTTTTACTGGCATTAATCAATTGGTTCTTGATTGGCAAATCATTAGTTCCGGTTAGACGTTCTTGGGAGCAGCAAAAAGAATTTATTGCTGATGTATCACATGAAATACGCACACCGCTTTCGGTAATTCAAGCTAATCTTGAGGCGATGGTTGCTAACAAAGAACAGAGCGTTAATGATAATATTCGCTGGCTAAATAATATTCAGTCAGAGACACAGCAGATGGCACAACTAACGGCAGATCTTCTTTTACTTGCTAAAAAAGACGCCAATCAATTGCAATTCCAGAAAGAGTATATTGACTTAACTAATTTAGTAAAAGAAATTGTTGAAGAAGTGCAGCCCCTGTTTAATCAAGCCGAGGTTGATTTGCAGGCCAAAAATAATCAAGCAATATATCTGTATGCTGACGAGTTTCGCATTAGACAGTTGTTAATAATTCTACTTGATAATGCTTTGAAGTATACGAAGGCTGGGGGCAAGGTAGAAGTAGCCTTGAGGCAGAATGAAAGTGAAGTTCAACTTAGTGTAAAAGATACTGGAGTGGGAATTAGTAGTCAAGATCAGAAGTTGATTTTTGGAAGGTTTTATCGCGTTGATAAAGCACGTTCGCGTGAAGCAGGCGGTACAGGACTTGGACTAGCGATAGCGGCTTGGATTATTGAGGAGCATGGTGGAAAAGTCGATTTAATAAGTACTGTCGGGGTCGGAACAGATTTTCGCATTACGTTTCCAGTGAAAGAA
>CAYZPB010000037.1:1764-9686 GCA_964480445.1 uncultured Caryophanales bacterium | reverse complement strand
CATTGAGATGCTGGAGCGAGGAATTCCACGGACCGGTTATTTAGTCTATGATGAAACTGAACATGAACTGGGGTATGTGACCTCTGGCACTTCTTCACCAACACTGAAAAAGAACATTGGGCTTGCGCTAATCAGCAGCGAGGCAGCGGCGATTGGTAAGCAAGTATATGTAGAAATCCGCGGGAAAAAATTACGTGCAGAAATTATCAAAACGCCCTTTTATCAACGGAAGAAATAGAATATCATAGTTACATAAGCAAATTTTTGTGATAAAAATTAACAAACGATTATAAGTGAGGAGGAAGTAAAATGAGCAGAGATAAAACTGTGTTAATGTACAGCAAGGACCATGAATGGGTGGAACTTTTGGCAGATAATAAGGTCGTAATTGGGATTACTGATTTTGCGCAGGAAGCGATGGGCGATATAGTTTTTGTTGAGTTGCCCGAGCTAGATAATGAACTAACTCAGGGTGAAAGTTTTAGTTCGGTTGAATCTGTTAAAGCAGTCTCTGAGGTTTTTATGCCGGTTGCAGGTAGCGTGACAGAAGTAAATGACAAGCTTGAGGACGAACCGCAGCTACTTAATGAGGACCCTTATGGCGAAGGCTGGATTGTTAAGATTGATTTAGCTGGCGAGGTTGAAGACCTTTTAACAGCGGCAGAGTATGATAAGTATATAGAAGAATTAGCATAGGAGTGAGCCGAAAATGAACTGCCGATATCTTCCCAAAACGGAACAAGATCACATAGAAATGCTGGCGGAAATTGGAATAACAGATGAAGAGGAGCTATTTGCCGACATTCCACCGGAATTAAGAGCTGACGTTTTAAGCTTGCCCCGAGCACTCTCTGAGCAAGAGTTAATGCGACATTTTAGCCAGCTTGCTGCAAAAAATATTACCCTGCAGGAATACTCCAGTTTTTTAGGTGCTGGCGTCTACCAACATTTTATTCCAAGCGTAGTCAAGCATTTAGCATCGCGTTCGGAGTTTGTTACATCCTATACGCCTTATCAAGCAGAGATTAGTCAGGGTGCATTGCAGGCGCTTTTTGAGTTTCAAACGATGATTGCCGAACTAACTGGGATGGAAGTTGCTAACTCATCGATGTACGACGGGGGAACCGCTTTAGCTGATGCTTGCGCAATGGCAACAGCTGCTACCAAACTTAACAAAATTATTATTTCTGAGACGGTTCATCCTGAGGCTCGAGCTATTTTACGCAGACGTGCAATCGGACAGGGTATAGAGCTTGTGGAGATTGGGCAACGGGACGGCCTAACTAATCTTTCCGAGTTAGAGCAAAAAATTGATGATAAGACTGCGGCTGTTGTGGTTCAGTATCCGAATTTTTTTGGTTTGATAGAGGAAATGAAGGTGATAGAGCAGCTTGCTCATCGCTTTAAAGGGCTTCTGATTGTTAGCGCTAATCCATTGGCATTAGGAGTATTAAAAGCTCCTGGTGATTATGGTGCAGATATTGTAATTGGTGATTGCCAACCATTGGGCTTAGCACCGAATCTTGGGGGACCGCACGCAGGATTTTTTGCAACGCGCAAAAAGCATGTGCGCAGGATGCCAGGGCGGATTGTCGGTGAAACGACTGACCAGGAAGGAAAGGTTGGCTATGTATTGACTTTACAGGCACGTGAGCAGCATATCCGTCGCGAAAAAGCGACCTCTAATATCTGCTCTAATCAAGCTCTAATGGCTCTTACCTCTGCTATTTATATGAGCACAATGGGTAAAAGAGGTATGCGCGAGGTGGCGACTCAGAATATGCAAAAAGCTAATTATGCATATCAACTACTTCAAAGAGTACCGGGTGTGGAGATTGTCAATCCTGGCTCGTTCTTTAATGAGTTCATGGTTAGATTACCACGGCCAGCAGCTGAGGTTAACCACGAGCTACAGAAAGAGATGATTATCGGCGGTTATGAGCTAGGACGCGACTATCCAGGGATGGAGAATCTGTTACTTGTAGCTGTTACTGAGGAAAAAAGCAGAATAGAGATTGAACGTTTCGTCGAACGATTGGAGGCGATATTGTGAAAAAGGATAGCCCATTAATTTTTGAAACAAGTAGCAAGGGTCGGATAGCCTATAGTCTAAGTGAACTCGACATACCAATGAAAGAATTGTCGGACTTGGTACCTGCTGAACTATTACGCGAGAATGAGCTTGCTTATCCTGAGGTTTCTGAATTAGATTTAGTGAGACATTACACACGCCTATCGACACGTAACCACGGTGTTGATTCCGGTTTTTATCCACTTGGTTCTTGTACAATGAAATATAATCCGAAGATTAATGAGGATGTAGCTAATCTTACTGGTTTCACCCAGACACATCCCTACCAAGCTGAGGAGACTATTCAAGGCTCTTTAGAGCTAATGTATAATTTGCAGAAACAACTTGCTGAAATCACGGGGATGGACCAGGTAACCTTACAACCTGCAGCAGGGGCGCATGGTGAATGGGTCGGATTAATGATGATTAAAGCCTACCATGAGAGTCGCGGTGATTTTCATAAAAACAAAGTTATTATCCCAGATTCAGCACATGGAACAAACCCGGCCTCAGTGGTAATTGCTGGTTACGAAGTAGTAACGGTACCTTCTAACGCCGAAGGAAACGTTGATCTTACAACTTTACGCGAGCTTGTAGCGGAGGATACTGCAGCATTGATGCTTACCAATCCGAACACGCTTGGTCTATTTGAAAAGGATATTATTAAAATTACGCAGCTGGTCCACGACGCTGGCGGCTTAATTTATTATGATGGTGCCAATGCGAATGCGATTATGGGAATCGTGCGACCTGGAGATATGGGCTTTGATGTAGTTCATCTAAATCTACACAAAACTTTTGCGACACCACACGGTGGCGGTGGGCCGGGAGCAGGACCAGTAGGTGTTAAGAAATCGCTTGTGCCTTTTCTCCCAAAACCGATGGTGGAAAAGAGTGAGCAGGGCTATTATTTGAATTATGATCTTCCGCATTCGATTGGCAAGGTAAAACTATTTTATGGTAACTTTGCGGTATTAGTTAAAGCCTATGCATATATTATGTCGATGGGGGCAGTAGGGTTAAAGCGAGCTGCAACAGATGCAGTTTTAAATGCTAACTATATGTTAAAACGCTTAGAGAAGTACTTCCTCCTACCTTATCAACGAATTTGTATGCATGAGTTTGTTCTTTCGGGCGCTTGGCAGAGGGAAAATGGAGTTAGAGCCTTAGATATAGCCAAAAGATTACTTGATTTTGGAGTGCATCCGCCGACGATTTATTTTCCACTAATTGTTGATGAGTGCTTAATGATTGAGCCAACTGAGACAGAGAGCAAGGAGACGCTTGATGAGTATGTTGATATTCTAATCAATATAGCTCAAGAGGCTAAAAAAAGTCCCGATATTGTAACAACTGCACCGCACACAACTGTAGTTGGTCGTCTAAATGAAGCTCGGGCAGCAAGGAATTTGATATTAACCTATAGGCAGACTGAAGAGTAATCTACTAAATATAGCTAAGTAGAAACAACAGATTGAGCCGTTTTCTGTAAATGGACTCAATCTTTTTTTGACAAAGCTTGTGGCTTCAAGCTTTTCATTTAGAAGTCAAATTTATATTTAATTTATTTTAAAAAAAGCGTAGAAAATCCACATATAGTATTATATAATGAAAAAAAGTGCTATATATATGCAAAATGAATAAGATGTCTGATTCTGAAAATAAACGCCTAGCTAGCGTTTTTGCAATAAATGCAAGTAGAAAGGGAGTGTTTCGGGTATGGAAAAGAAAGCGACTAAGTTAGAGGGTTTAAGTGAAAAGATTTTTATGGATCGGTATGCTTTGAAGGATGAACTTGGCGACCATTTTTTCCGGGGCAATACAGTAATTGTTCTAACGATGGATGATCACAAGTTTCCACAGAAAGAAGTCGGAGAAATCGTTGGAGTAACAGGGGAGAAATATCAAGTAAAGTTACGTAATGGTGAAATAATTGAATCGACAAAAGAAAAGATGAAGCGCGCACTAGAGACTACGCCAGAAGATCTGTGGAATCGCCTTGCTAAGGCAATATCGGCGGTCGAAGTGCCGGAAAAACAGGCAGAATGGCAAGAGAAGTTTCGAGATGTTCTTGATGATTGGAAGCTCGTGCCTGCAGGCAGAATTGCTGCCGGCGCTGGTACAAATGAGCAGTTAACACTTTTTAACTGTTATGTCATCCCATCACCGAAGGATAGTCGCGGCGGAATTATGGAAACTTTATCAGAAATGACTGAGATTATGTCGCGTGGTGGTGGTGTTGGTGTCAATCTATCCTCACTCAGACCTAGAAGAGGCGTTGTTAGAGGCGTGAATGGGTCTTCAAGCGGTTCTGTTTCCTGGGGTGGCCTATTCAGCTACACGACTGGTTTAATCGAGCAGGGCGGAAGCAGACGTGGCGCCTTAATGTTAATGCTTAATGATTGGCATCCAGATATTATGGAATTTATAACTATTAAACAGAAAAGAGATTTAATTACGAATGCCAACCTTTCCATTGGTATTAGTAATAGCTTTATGGAAGCTGTTAAAGAAGACAAGGACTGGAACCTTATATTTCCAGATACCACTGATCCGGAATACGATGAATTATGGGATGGTGATATTGAAAAATGGCAAAGACTTGGAAAGCCAATTAAAATACACCAAACAATGAAAGCAAGGGAAATTTGGGACGAGATAATCGAATCTGCTTGGAAATCAGCCGAGCCTGGAATTATATTTATAGAACATTATAACGATCTTTCAAATAGTTGGTATTTTAATAAACTTATCTGCACGAATCCTTGTGCTGAACAGGGATTGCCTGCGTGGGGCGTCTGCAATCTATCTTCCATTAACCTTGCAAAATTTGTTAAAGAAGAGCAAGTTGACTGGGACGATTTAAGGGAAACTGTTAAAGTTTCTGTCCGTTTTCTCGACAATGTTATTGATGCGACGCCGTATCACTTTCAAGAGAACAAGGATAATCAAATGAATGAGCGCCGAGTTGGCTTGGGAACAATGGGTCTAGCTGAAATGCTTATAAAATTAAAAATAAGGTATGGCGGAGAGGAATCGATCGAATTCCTTGATAAGCTTTATAATTTTATCGCTCGTGAAGCCTATCTTGCATCAAGTGAGATTGCGAAAGAAAAGGGGTCATTTCTTAAATATGACGAACAGAAATATTTGCAGAGTTTATTTATCAAACAATTTGACGAAGAAGTGCTGCAGGCGATTCGCGACAATGGCATGCGTAATGTAACAGTTCTTACTCAGGCACCTACTGGAAGCACTGGAACTATGGTTGGTACATCAACGGGAATTGAACCATATTTTGCTTTTGAATATATTAGGCAGAGCCGTTTGGGTAATGATACACAATATGTACCGGTTGCTAAAGAATGGGTTGAAGCTAACCCTGGCAAGGAGCTGCCAGATTATTTTGTGACAGCAATGGATTTAAGTGCGCGCGAGCATATAACAGTACAGGCGATAATTCAAAAATGGGTTGACTCCTCAATTAGTAAAACTGCTAATGCGCCAGCAGATTTTACGGTAGAAGATACGAAGGAATTATATGAATATGCTTATAAACTGGGTTGTAAAGGCGTGACAATTTATCGTGATGGTAGCCGTGATGAGCAGGTACTATCAGTCAATGAGCAGAAGGATGAAACCAAAAAAGAACTTGCACCAACACCAGTTGCTAAGGAGCCTAAGAAAGTTTATCGTCATCGTCCGAAGAAGTTGGTTGGCGCGACCTATCGCCTGGTAACGCCACTTGGGAAAGCTTATATAACAATTAATGATGTGGATGGTATGCCTTTTGAGGTTATTGTAAATGTTGGAAAAGCCGGAAGTGATGTCTTTGCAATGTCAGAGGCGCTTGGGCGGGTCACAACACTCTTCCTGCGTTTCGGGGAAGTTCCAGATGGTAACAAGGAGAAGCTATTAATTAAACATCTAAAAGGAATTGGTGGTTCAGGTGCAGTTGGCTTTGGTGAAAATCGTGTTGAGTCAATTGCTGATGCAGTAGCGAAAGCAATTGAGGCACATATGGGGCTAGATTCCTATAATAAGCCAGCTTCCCATAGTGATGGCAGCAATCTGCAATTAAGGGCTGCGGAAAAAGTAAACGAACAACGTGAGATTGGTTTCCTGATTGAAAGTAATACTGCAATGAAGAATGCATCACCTTTGCTTGATCTTTGTCCGACTTGCGGCAGTGCCTCTTTAATCAATGAGGAAAACTGTAGGCACTGTATCAGCTGCGGCTATACACGCTGTACGTAAAAAAAACATAATAAAAAAGTGTTATGATAAAATGATAGACAAAAGATTAGAGGTGGTTGCGATGAAGCGAATCCTGATCGTGCATGGACCTAACTTAAATTTGCTGGGAACAAGAGAAAAAGCGATATACGGTAATCTAACATTAGAGGAAATAAATAATGAGCTGCTAGACATTGCCGAAGGACACTCCTTAAAGCTTCAATTTTTCCAGTCCAATTTCGAGGGAGAATTAATCGAAAAGCTACAGGGGGCAGAAGGGAAATATGCGGGGATTATTATAAATCCGGCTGCTTTTTCCCATTACAGCTACGCTCTTGCCGATGCAGTAGCAGCTATTTCGGTACCAGTCGTTGAAGTGCACATTTCAAATATTTATCAGCGTGAACGCTTTCGTCATAAATCAGTCGTCGCACCGGTAGCTGTTGGTCAGATTACCGGTTTAGGCTCTTACAGTTATCTAGCGGCTCTGTTATATTTTGCGGCAGAAGACTAAACTAAACAAAGGAGAATATAATGAACAGAAGGCTAGAATCTTTACGTATAGAGTTAAACAATAAAGAGCTGGATGCTATTCTGATTACTAGTGCAACAAATCGTCGGTATTTAACAGGTTTTACCGGTTCTGCAGGTAATGTATTAGTTACTCATAATCGTGCAATTTTAATTACTGATTTTCGTTATACGGATCAAGCGGTAATGGAAACTTCTTTGTATGAAATAATTATACATAAAGGAGTTATTAGTGAGAAAATCGCTGAACTACTAACAGAAAACAATATAAAATCACTTGGCTTTGAGGAAGAGTATGTGACATATCAGGAGTATCGCGGATACCTTGATACTTTTGTTGGAACTAAGCTAGTTGCTACGAACTCAATAGTTGAAAAGCTTCGAATTATTAAGGATGAGAATGAGTTAATCTTAATCAAGAAAGCAATTGAAATTGCTGAGGAGGCTTTTACTCAACTGTTACCAGAGATTAAAGCGGGTGTTAGTGAAAAAGAGCTGGCAAGAAACTTAGAGGATTACATGCGCAGGTTAGGTGCAGAAGGGGCATCCTTTCCAATTATTATTGCTTCTGGCAAGCGCTCTGCTTTACCCCATGGGAATGCATCTGACAAACTGCTCGACTATGGTGATTTAGTTACCTTTGATTTCGGAGCAAAATATCAAGGGTATATTTCTGATATTACTCGCACTCTGGCGATTGGCGAGGTAGATGAGCAGCAGCGAGAAATATACGAAATAGTCTTAGAAGCACAACTAAATGCTTTGGCTAACATTAAGCCGGGGATGACTGGGATTGAGGCAGACCTCTTTACGCGTGATGTGATTACAGGCTATGGATATGGTGAGAATTATGGGCATGGAACAGGTCATGGTATCGGTCTGGATGTGCATGAGGCACCAACAGTTTCGGCACGTGGAAAAGAAACTCTTAAACCCGGGATGGTTATTACGATCGAGCCGGGAATCTATCTGGCTGCTGTGGGTGGAGTGCGAATTGAAGATGATGTTTTGGTAACAGATACCGGATTAGAGATATTAACAAAATTACCTAAAGAATTATTGATACTATAGTCTAGTTAATATA
>CAYZPB010000037.1:0-1664 GCA_964480445.1 uncultured Caryophanales bacterium | reverse complement strand
GTCTAGTTAATATAAGGGAGGCTAATGAAATGATTTCAACAAATGAATTTAGAACCGGCGTAACAATCGAGCTGGATGGGGAAATATATCAAATAATTGATTTTCAACATGTTAAGCCTGGTAAGGGTGCTGCTTTCGTTCGCTCGAAGTTAAGAAATATGCGAAATAACAGTGTGCAGGAACGGACATTTCGTGCAGGTGAAAGAATTCCGCGTGCAAGAATAGAGACTAAAGAGATGCAGTATCTATATAGTAGTGCTGATGAGTATACCTTTATGGATACGACTAGCTTTGAGCAGATTAACATACCTGCAAGCAATTTAGAGAAGGAAGTCAAGTTTCTTTTAGAAAACATGACAGTACATATTATTGATTTTCAAGGAGAGATTATTGGCATTCAGCTGCCAAACACAGTAACACTTGAGGTGACCGAAACCGAACCAGGTGTCCGTGGTGATACGGCTCAGGGTGCAACTAAGGAAGCAACCTTGGAGACTGGATTAGTGGTGCAAGTGCCACTCTTTATTAACGTAGGTGATATGTTGATAATAGATACACGTGATGAGACTTATGTTTCTCGCGGGTAAGCAACTAGTATTCTGAAGTTAAGATTAACAATAAAAAAAACCTTATCACGAATGATAAGGTTTTTTATTAATAATAATAATATTATTATGGTCTAGGTGCGCTTATATACTTAGGACCAGCCCAACCTTCAGGAACTGTATAGCCATAAGCTGCAGGGTCAAAGATAACATCTGTATACCCAGGGCTTGAACCTCTAGGCCACTCACTTTCTGCAATAGAAAGATGTAAGATGTAGTCTGCTTCTAATTCAGTAATAAGACCTTTCTCAATCGCCTCATCAGCACTTGGAACTAATACTGCTAGGAATATTGCACCATTGTCAATTGTTTCCCAGTCAATAACCTCTCTTTCGACTCCATCACCAGGCTCAGTCGGCTCAGCTGGTTCAGCTGGTTCAGCTGGCTCAGCTGGTTCAACAGGATCTTGAACTTCAGGAGCTTCTGGTGCAGTAAAGATACAGCCGCTTAGTACTAAGCCAAACATAGCAATTAATGCGATAAATAAGAATAGTTTTCTTAGTTTCATTTAACATACCTCCATTAAATTTTTCTGATACTAGTTCTTAAATTTAATATCTTTCTAGTTTTTAGCTTTTAAATAAATACTATGGTCTTGGTGCACTTACATACTTAGGACCAGCCCAATCTTCAGGAACCGTATAGCCAAAACTTGCTGGTGCATAGATAATGTCTGAATAGCCAGGTGTTGAACCTCTTGGCCACTCACTTTCTGCAATCGCAAGATGCAAGATGTAGTCTGCTTCTAATTCAGTAATAAGACCTTTTTCAATTGCGTCATCTGCTTTTGGTACTAACATTGCTAAGAACATTGCACCATTCTCCATTGTTTCCCAATTCACATTCTCTCTCTCAGCTCCATTAGGCTCTTCAGCTCCATTAGGCTCTTCAGCTCCATTAGGCTCTTCAGCTCCATTAGGTTCTTCTGCTCCATTAGGCTCTTCAGCTCCATTAGGCTCTTCAGCAGGATCATCCTCGCCATTACAGCCAACTAAAGCAAGTGAGAAAACTAATGCTAAAGCTAGTAATACAATTAGAAATTTGTTAACTTTCATTTTA
>CAYZPB010000036.1:6635-9938 GCA_964480445.1 uncultured Caryophanales bacterium | reverse complement strand
AATCATATCCTCCATGGTAACCTTTGTTGTGTCCTGGTAGCCAAGCACGGCCGACCCAAGTGAGTCACCTACGAGAATACTATCTATCCCGCTTTCATCGATTAGCTTTGCAGTCGGGTAGTCATAGGCTGTTAACATTGATATTTTCTGCTTTTCTTGTTTCATTTTCTGATAAGTGTAAGTCGTAACTTTTTTAGTCATTGCTGTCTAATACCTCCTTCACATTAGTTGTTTGCTCATTATTGATACGCTTAGCCCGCTGGGCTAGCTCAAGTGTTTGTTTCCCCAATAGACGATAAATATTCAGCCAGGCTGGGTTAGTTTCAGCTAGTGCTTCCAGATGCTTAGCAACTGTTCCGCTATCACCACGAACGATTGGTCCCGTTAGGGCTTGCTCACTATCTAGAGTAAAAAGATTATCGACTGTCTGACGAACCAGTGGCTCCGTAAGCTCTAGTGCTTGCTCTCGTGTAAAACCGGCTTCTGTCAGCATCGTTAATCCTAAATCGATAATCGCTATCTGATAGTTGGAGATAACCGCTAATGCCGCATGATAGAGTGCCTTCTGCTGGGGTGCGATTTCGATAATTTTATCGTTAAGCTGTCTAAGTTGATCCACTATCCGCCGATAGTTAGGGCCACTACCATCTAGTGCAAAATAAGCTTCATCCAGTGCTTGCGCCGATTGCTGTGGTTGAGTAAAAGCAAGTAGCGGATGTAAGGAAAATGTCGTTGCACCCAAAGCGGCAAGCGCCTGTAATATCTCTGAGCTGTGGACCCCGCTCATGTGGGCAAAACTTTTGTCAGCAATCGTCTGTGCAAGTTGCGTATCTTCTACTGTTTCAGCAAGTATCTGCTCAGCTAGTTCAGCAATCACATCATCTGGTGTTGTTATGATTATAAGATCAGCATCCTTTACAAGTTCGACTAGTGAACTATAAGGCTTAGTCCCCACTAACTCTGCTGCTTGAGCCGCAGACTGATAGGTTTTGCTATAATAGCCAACTACAGTTTTACCCATGTTGGTTAAATATAAGCCGAAGGCCTTGCCTACCTTACCAGCACCTATAAATGCTGTCTGCATCGGATCCACCTACTCTAAAATTTTTTAGAAAATAAAAAACACCATCCCGACATATGTCAAGAAGGTGAGTATAAGTGCAAACATTCTTGATTCTGTCCCTGTCCATAAGGCTCAAAGCAGAAATATTTTTTTTGTAAATCGGTTGTCGTGCCATCGTACTAAGGGTCTATACTATCGCTTTGTATGGTTCAATTTCATCGCTATTTATAGCATTTGATACCATCAGAGTTAAGATATCATATATTTTTTAATTTTTCAATATTTTATCTAAGGAAATACATTTCACTAACTGATAAATGCTATATAATATATGAATAGTCTTTAAACTAACTGGGAGTGATGAAATGAGCGGAATTTGCGGCTTCATTGATAAGTTATCGATAATTGAAAAAGAAGCAGTCTTAAAAAAGATGAACGAGCGCATAGTGCATCGGGGTCCGGACTGTGAGGGGACTCTCACTGACGAGTTGATGGCTTTTGGCTACCGTTCGCTGAATTTAAGCAAGGACCAAGAGTCTTGCCCTTCACTAATCTATGTGGAGAAGGAAGAGACAATCTTATTTAGTGGACAACTTTATAATTTGCCAGAATTGATAACCGACTTAAAAGAATCTGGTTATCGCTTTACTGAAGAAACAGCGGCAGCAGCAGTGCTTTTGGCTTATAAGAAATATGGGACGGAGCTATTTGAACATTTACGCGGTGCCTTTTCTTTTGTTATTTGGGATAAGGTAAATCAGACTTTATTTGCAGCACGAGATTTCTTTGGGATTCGTCCACTTTATTATGCGCAGATTGACGGCGGCTTAGTTTTTGGCTCAGAGATTAAAAGCATGCTAGAGCACCCAGCTCTTACAAAAGAATTTAATCGGGCGGCACTGCCAAGTTACTTATCTTTTCAATACTCTGTGCTGCCGGAGACTTTCTTCAAGGGGATTTATCGCTTAGCTCCCGGGCATTATTTAACCTACAGCGATGGTATAGTTACACAGAAGCGCTACTTCGATGTCGATTTTCGGCAGTCTGAAGATAACTATAGCATGGAAGAGTGGGCTGATCAGATCGAACAGGTAGTGCAGGAGTCAATTCGCCTGCATTCAATCAGCGATGTTGAAGTCGGTTCTTTCTTGTCTAGCGGTGTCGATTCGAGCTATATTGCTGCATCGTTTGGTGGAGATAAGGCTTTTACAGTTGGTTTTAGCAATGAAAAATATAACGAGATTACGGCGGCAGCTAGTTTAGCAAAGGAAATCGATCTTGATCATTATAGTAAGTTGATTTCGCCCGAAGATTTCTGGGGGATTATACCGCATGCGCAGTATCTGATGGACGAACCTTTGGCTGACCCAGCGGCTATTGCCTTATATTTTGTAAGTGAACTAGCAAGTGAGCATGTAAAGGTTGTTCTCTCTGGTGAGGGGGCAGATGAACTTTTTGCCGGTTATAATATTTATAAGGAGCCCTTTAGTCTAGCGCCGGTAATGCGCTTGCCAAGGTCGATTAGATCAGGCTTAGGAAAGCTAGCAGCTGCCTTGCCTTTTGAAATTAAAGGCAAGAATTATTTGATTCGTGCCAGTAAGGATGTCAATGAACGCTTTATTGGTAATGCCAATATTTTTTCGCTGGCTGAAAGAAGACAGATTCTGCGTGATGATATTGAGGATAAGTATACCAATACTGAATTAACACGACCATTTTACGAACGCGTGCAGGATTTCGATGACGTTGTTAAAATGCAGTATATTGATCTACACTTCTGGATGGCAGGCGATATTCTATTGAAGGCCGATCGAATGACTGCTGGCAATTCAATTGAGGTGCGCTCACCACTAGTAGATGTAGAGGTAGCTAAACTTGCAACAAAACTGCCATTAAAATATAAAATTAGCCCAGAAAATACTAAGTTAGCTTTTAGAAAAGCAGCTAACAGAAAACTAGATATTAAGGTTGCAGACAAAAGAAAACTCGGTTTCCCAGTACCGATTCGAATCTGGTTACAAGAGGAGAAGTATTATCTTAAGGTGAGGGAACTGTTTACTAGCGAACTGGCTAAACGCTTTTTCAAGCCTGATCAGTTGCTTCTTCTGTCGGATAAACATTATAATGGGTTAACAGATAACAGCCGAAAAATCTGGACAGTCTATTGTTTCCTCGTCTGGTATCAACAATATTTTGATAATGAATAAGAAGCATTAAAGTGATTAATGGGCTTAAATTAG
>CAYZPB010000036.1:0-6535 GCA_964480445.1 uncultured Caryophanales bacterium | reverse complement strand
TCACGAGCAAGCGGTCATTTAGATGCTGTCAGGCGGATGATTGAGAATGGGCAGGATTGTAGTGATGTACTGATACAGCTATCAGCGGTAATTGCTGCTTTGAAAGGTACGGGCAAGGTCATTATTAAGGACCATATTGAACACTGCATTGTTGATGCCGTTGAATCGGGAGATAAAGAAGCGATTGATAAACTAACCGCAGCAATTGATGAGTTTATAAAATAGGGGCTGATAATAATGAATCAAGAGTTATGGGATAAATGTGTAGAGTTTCATGGTCATAGCTGTCCTGGCTTGGCCATTGGTTTTAAAGCCTTTGAATATGCCAAAGCAGAGATGGGTTTAAGCTTTTCAGCAGATGAAGAGATTGTCTGCGTTACTGAAAATGATGCCTGCGGCGTAGATGCAATTCAGGTGCTGGCAGGGACTAGCTTCGGCAAAGGGAATTTAATCTATCTTCCACGCGGGAAGATGGCTTTCACTTTTTTTAGTCGCAAAGACGGGCGGAAACTGCGATTTATGCTGCGCGATTTAGGTCCTGAACTTGACCGCGAGGAACGCTTGAAGTTTTTGTTAGAAGCAGATCCACGAGATTTGTTTGATGTTAAAGAGGTAACTGCAGATTTTCCGGTAAAAGCACGCTTACATGATTCAATTATCTGTGACGTTTGTGGGGAGAAGACTGCTATGCCCTACATAGTTATTAACGGCGGCAAGAATCTCTGTCTTGACTGCTCCGCTAGTTAGTCTTGATTTTGTTATTTAGACACTGCGATAAGCATGCATTATCCTTGGTGCAACTTGCTTTTTGCGAGAAGTAATATCTGCGAGAAAAAGACCCGGCTTAACCCGCTGTTCGAATGCCATCGTAAGTATTGCCTCGTTTTCCGTAAGGTAGTAAATATAGGACCCGTTCTTTATAATATCCGTTACTAAGAGCATGGTTAGGTCATAACCTTTCTGCTTATGTAGCTTGGCAATATATTTATCAAGTCCTTCCTTCCGTTCGCGCAGCTCAGTGGTGTCGAGTGTAATAATTTGTGAGATACCAACGAGCTTGTCGCCGATCGAAAATTCCTTGAAATCTTGGTGGAAAATTTCACTTTCACTGTAACCTTCAAGCGAGGCACCGGCACTAAACATTTCTATTATATATTTTTCAAGATCTAAATTAAGAATATCATTAATCTCAATCACTGCTTCTTTATCCTCCGCCATAGCTGTTGGTGAGTTGAGAGCAAGTGTGTCAGAAAGGATGCCGGAAATTAAGAGGCCAGCGATTTTGTATGGTAGCTCAATCTTATGGTCCTTAAACTTGCGATAAATAATTGTGCAGGTACTGCCAAGTGGAATATTCGTAAATTTAATCGGCAGGTCGGTACCAATATCACCAATTTTGTGGTGGTCAATTATCTCAATAATTTCTGCCTCTTCAATTCCGACTGCGCTCTGACTGACCTCATTATGATCAACCAGAATGACCTGCTTACGTTGCGGATTCATTACTTCTTGCTTGTTTATAAAACCAAGATATTTGCCTGCTTGATTCACTACAGGATAGTTACGATGGTTACTTGTAAGCATCTCCTCTTTTACATCTGTCAAATAATCAGTTTCGTTGAATTGAATAATCGGCGCATTCCTTACAACAGTTTTAATGTAATTAGTTTGGTTGATTAGCTTAGCGGTTGTGTATGTGTCCGTTTCTACAGAAATAATTGAAACCTTTAGTTCATTTGCTAATTTATTAAGATGCTCAGGTAGGTCTCTGCCTCCCGTGATAATAATCAACTTAACTTGCTTTTTGATCGCCTCTT
This sequence comes from uncultured Caryophanales bacterium, assembly GCA_964480445.1. GTDB lineage: Bacteria > Bacillota > Bacilli > Tepidibacillales > Tepidibacillaceae > CAYZPB01. The sequence continues at coordinate 4,718 of CAYZPB010000036.1, read as the reverse complement.
CGATGATGTTATAACGATCACCGACTATAATAATGTCGTAATTATCTAGTTCCGAAATCATACTCTCTTTATAATAGGCGCTCACAGCAATTCTGCCAGCCACCTCTTTGTCAGCACCCGTAAGGATTCTACCTCTTAAAGCGCTGGTTATATGAGAAATGCGTGTTTCTAAATGCGAAATATTACCCGTCATCTGACCCATGGCAATATCCTTCATCGTAACAATTCCCACAATCTCCTCTTGCTCACTTAATAGGGGAATTGTCTTAATGTTATCGTTAACAAACATATTAAAAACATCATAAATTGAGTCCTCTAATTCCCTTCCCTCAACAAAATCAAGGCGAAGGTCTTTTAATTCAGTTTTTACATTCTCAATAATCCGTGGTTGTTCGACCTTAAAATAGTCTAAGACAAACTCCGACTCTTTGTTCAAAGGCCCAAGCGAAACGGCTTCTGCTTCTGTGCCTATTTGGTTTTTGAAATAGGAAAGTGCAATTGCAGAAGCAGTTGAGTCAGTATCCGGATTTCTATGACCAAAAATTAATATCGACATAATGCAATCACCTTGCCTCTCGTAGATCGGTTATTGGACTTGCTACATTCGCTCTATGCATGCGACTATTTTCTTGAACATAGTTGGCCTCTTCTAAAAGACAACTATTATCTATTAAATCCTGTACATAAAATCCAAAACAGTAGACTAACTGCTTTTTTTCATCCAGTTCAACAAAATCAATCGGTCTAACTCGCGCCGGGTCCTTGGTAAAATATGACAAGCCCGCCTTTTTAAAGACCGTATATACAAATTGCGAGCAGAACATGATGTTCTCACGATTCCCCTCTGCCTGCCAGCCAACCAGGTTGTAAGAACTACCTTCTCGGTTAATGCGCTTAATTTCTCTTAGCAGCTTTCTTTTTTGTTGATAACTTGCTGGCAATTTGTAAACAACAATGCTTGCATCTTGCTTCTGGTAATAATACTCTATCTGCTCGGTGTGCATCCCTGGTCGCTTAGTTTTAAAGCCGCCGTTATAGCTGACAATCGTATCTAGGTGCGGATCAAAGGAGATTGAAACGTGAGCGTGCGTCGTTTGAGTAAACAATCTAATAAGTTCACACGCTGAACTCCCTGTATCTGCAAAAACTAAATAAATAAATCCATCATCTAAGCTTTGCTCTGCCTTGGCAAAATAATCTGCTGATATTGAGTTTTGATTACAATAAACAAAGGGATTGTGACGTCGTGTGTCCCAGACAACTGAAGCTATATCAATTAATATATTTTTTCTCATATGATTCAAATAACCTACCATTCACAAAGCTTAAATTTATGAATAACTCTTCATTATCAGCTTGCATTTATTTTGTGCTTAGCACCTTCTGGATAGCTTGTGCTTCCTCTAGGCTAAGAGCCGGTCCATATACAACACTGCCACTACCATATTTCTCATCTATTTCATCTAAAGTTATATAAAGTTCTTTTAAACCACTTGTCGCATTAATTTCGCCAACTTCAACTAGATTGCTGGCTCCAAAGCCTTCATAGATAGTCCCGCGATAACCTTTTCCATCATCTGTTAACATAATATTATATGTTGCACCATCTGCAATCGTTACGGTTCCATATATTACATTGTCCTTAGTAAGACTAATATGTCGTTCACCCGCTATCACGATCAAAACTTCCTCGGCGACCACTTGGTCCTCATTTAAAACAAGACCTTCATGAGCACGATATACATTTGCATTCATATAAACTGACAAGAAAAAGTAAATGCCAGCAAAGGCTAAGGTAAAAATTATAACAAGTATTATTTTTTTGTTTCTGCTAAGCTCCATTTTAATCTCCCTCTAAAAATTTTTAGGTTTCTTAAAAGCTTTACTTCAATTCATAATCAGTTACTTGATACACATAGTAGTTAAGCCAATTAGCGAACAATAAGGTCGCATGACTCCGCCAGTTATTTTCCGGCTTGTTGTCTGGATTATTTCCCGGGTAATAATTAACGGGCATATCTATTGGCAGTCCTTTTTCTAAATCACGCATATATTCTTCATGCAAACTAATATCATCATATTCAAAATGACCAGTTATAAAGATTTTGTCATTTCCTGTGTTTTTAATAATGTAGACTCCTGCCTCATCTGATTCAGCAAGGATTGATAAATCCCTTTCTTTTTCTATGTCTTCTCTTTTAATTTCAGTATGACGTGAATGCGGCGATACAAAGGTATCATCGAAGCCATTAATTAAGAATGACTTTTTTACAACCTTATGTTCGAAAACACCAAACACCTTCTTTTCAAGTGGATGTTTAGGTATGTCGTAAAAATGATATAGGCCTGCCTGTGCCGCCCAACAAATAAACATCGTCGATGTTACATTCTGATCCGTGTAATCCATAATCTCTTTTAATTCTTCCCAGTAATCGACATCCTCAAACTCCAGATGCTCAACCGGGGCTCCGGTAATAATCATACCATCAAACTTCTCATCCTTGATATCCTCAAAAGTCTTATAAAATGTTTCGAGGTGGTTAATATCTGTATTCTTGCTGATGTGCGATTTCGGATGAATAAAGGTTAGGTCAATCTGAATCATGCTGTTAGAAATTAATCTTAGCAGCTGCTTTTCAGTCCTAATTTTCAAAGGCATCAAATTTAACACAACTATTTTTAAGGGACGGATATCCTGCGCATGCGCTCTTTTCTCTTTCATTAAAAATAGGCCTTCCTGCGTTAATGTTTTATAAGCAGGAAACTTCTCTGGTATGATAATTGGCATTCTTTTTCTCTCCTTAACTCTTCTGTCTAATTTCTTCTAAGCCTACAATAAGGCTTGCTCGAAGTCATCAATAATATCCTTAATATCCTCAATTCCCACAGATACGCGGATTAAATCTGAATATACACCCGAAGTGTTCTGCTCTTCTTCAGAGAGTTGACTATGTGTCGTACTGGCCGGGTGGATAACCAGCGTTCTTGTATCGCCAAGGTTGGCAACTAAGCTCGCTAGCTTTACATTGTTGATGAACTTTTCTCCTGCTAGTTTACCACCTTTTATTCTAAAAGTTAACATGCCACCTGCACCTTTGGGAAAATACTCTTTCGCAAGCTCATAAGATGGATGTTCCGGTAAAAGCGGATAAGAGACACTAGCTACTGCTGGATGTGTCTTTAAGTACTGGCACAGAGCATCTGCATTCTCGCTGTGTTGCTTCATCCTTAAGGCAAGTGTTTCCAGTCCCATATGCAATAAAAATGAGTTAAAGGGACTAATTGTTGCGCCAACATCTCGTAATAACTGCACGCGCGCCTTAGTGATGTATCCTTGTTTACCAAAGCTCTCAATGTAATTAATTCCATGATAGCTTGGATCGGGATCGGTAAGTAAAGGAAACTTTCCGTTCTGCCAGTCGAAATTACCACTATCGATAATTATGCCGCCAATACTATTACCATGGCCGCCAAGATATTTAGTCGCTGAATAAATTACGATATCGGCCCCATGCTCAAAAGGGCGAAATAAATAAGGCGGCGTAAATGTATTGTCAATCATTAATGGTACTCCGTTAGTATGTGCCAATTTCGAAAACTTGTCAAAATCGAGCACAGCTAGATCGGGATTGCCAATCGTCTCGCCAAAAACTAACTTTGTGTTTGGTCGGAAGTGTTTTTGTAAATTAGCAAATTCTAAGCTTGGATCTACAAAACTAACTTCGATACCCATCCTTTTTAAAGTGTATTTAAATAATGTAAAGGTACCGCCATAGAGATTAGAAGCGGTAATCAGATGGTCACCCTCTTGGCAAATATTCAGAATTGCAATCAGAATAGCTGCTTGCCCGGAAGCAGTTGCTAAGGCGCCGACGCCACCCTCCAGCATATTCATTTTTTCCTCAAAATAAGTGTTTGTCGGATTGTTAATCCTTGTGTAAATATTACCACCCTCTTTTAAATCAAAAAGGTTAGCAGCTCGCTCCGCTGTAAATAAATCATAGGAGGCAGTCTGGTGCAAGGGAATCGTCTTCGCTCCCGTTTCGTCGGCACGATAGTTACCGTGAACCGCTTTTGTTGCTATACCCCAATTTTCTTTCAATTATGTCTCCTCCTTTATATTAATCTTCATCGCCTGCAAGGGTAAGGGTTACGCTAGCGAGCTCCCCATCACGATAGTAGCTTACCTTAAGCTTGTCCCCAACCTTTTTGCTGCCATAAAGATACCTGCGTAATTCGTTGGAGTTTTTAATCATTTTATCGTCTAGCTCCACAATTACATCCATGCTTTGTAGTCCTGCCTTATCGGCTGCACCTCCGGCAATGCTTTCCATTATAACTACACCATCTTTGACTTCATCCGGTAGCTTCACTCTCTCAGCCCGATCTTGTGATGTCAGGTCTATAACATCATAGAGGCGTACTCCCATAAATGGTCGAACGACTACTCCAGTTTCCATTAATTGATCTATTACTGTTTTACATTCGGAAATTGGAATCGCAAAACCAATTCCCTCAACTCTGCTATCATCAATCTTAGCATTATTTACACCAATAACTTGTCCTGCTAAGTTTACTAGCGGACCACCACTATTCCCACGATTGATTGCTGCATCTGTCTGAATTACAGTGCTTTCCCAATCAATTCTGCCATCATTATTAGTATCCATTCGCAGAGTCCGGTTATCAGAACTAATTATACCTTTGGTAACAGTTTG
>CAYZPB010000035.1:0-10237 GCA_964480445.1 uncultured Caryophanales bacterium | reverse complement strand
AGATTTATGACGTGCCCGCCTTAGATGATGTGCGCACAATAGTTGAGCTACTAAGCTTAATCGGCGTGAAGGTTAAATACCATAATGGCAGAATCAGCACACAGGCTGCTAACATAGTTAGAACAGATGCTCCTTACGACTTAGTAAGACGAATGAGGGCATCGATTCTTGTTATTGGACCATTGTTGACACGCGTTGGCCATGTACGCATTTCTTTGCCCGGCGGTTGCGCTATTGGTAGTCGTCCAGTCGATCAACACCTGAAGGGTTTTGAGGCGATGGGGGCAACTATTAATTTTGGCCAAGGCTATATTGAAGCAACGGTCGATGGTCGCCTACAAGGTGCAAGAATCTACCTTGACTATGCAAGTGTAGGTGCAACAGAGAACATTATGATGGCTGCGACGCTTGCCGAAGGAACAACAACGATAGAGAATGCGGCAGAGGAACCAGAAATTGTTGACCTTGCCAACTTTCTAAATGGTATGGGGGCACGAGTTCGTGGTGCTGGCACCGGTAGAATTAAAATAGAAGGTGTAGATACTCTTAAGGCGACAACTCATACAATTATTCCGGACCGGATTGAGACGGGTACATATATGATTGCTACCGCAATTACTGGTGGTAACGTACTATTAGAAAATGTAATTATTGACCACGTAAAACCGATCATTGCCAAACTTGAGGAGATGGGCGCAAGCATCGTTGAGGAGGGAAGCGGCATTCGCCTGATTTGCGATAAACCGCTCAAAGCCACTGATGTTACAACACTACCCCATCCTGGTTTTCCGACAGATATGCAATCACAAATGATGGCGCTTCTGCTGACAGCTGAGGGGACAAGCACGATAACTGAAACGGTTTTTGAGAATCGTTTTATGCATGTCGAAGAACTACAACGAATGAACGGAAAGATCAAAGTAGATGGTCGTACTGCGATTGTTGAGGGTAACTCACAGCTTAAAGGTGCTGCTGTTCATGCGACAGATTTACGTGCTGGTTCGGCCTTGATTATTGCTGGCTTAGCTGCTGAAGGTATAACTGAGATTACAGGTTTACACCATATTGATCGTGGTTATGTTGACATTTGCGGTAAGCTAAAAGGACTTGGCGCCAAGATCGAGCGCTATGATGAAGAGCTGATTCCAGTTTAAACAATTGACTTTATAAACTGATAGGATTAGTGTTATAATAATAAGAAAATAAGTTAAGATACTGGAGGATGTGCAAGATGTTAAGTAAAGATATCGGGATTGACCTCGGAACAGCCAATGTACTTATTCATGTTAAGGGCAAAGGCGTTGTAATTAATGAGCCAGCAGTAGTAGCCATTGACAATGATACTAAGGAAGTACTTAGAGTTGGACAAGATGCTAAGGAATTAATCGGACGAGCACCTGGCAATATCTCAGTAATTAGACCGCTTACTGATGGTGTAATTGCTGATTTTGATATAACAGAAGCATTGCTTAAACATTTTATCAAAAAGGCGAAGGCGCGGGGGATTCTGGGTCGTCCACGAATTCTGATCTGCGCACCGACAGAGATTACCTCTGTTGAACGAAAAGCTATTAAGGAAGCTGCACAAAAGGCTGGTGGTGGCGAGATAATTCTTGAATCCGAGCCGAAAGCTGCAGCAATTGGAGCTGGCATTGATATCTTCCAACCAAGCGGTAGTATGGTAATCGATGTTGGAGGTGGTACTACTGATATTGCTGTCTTCTCATTAGGTGAAGTTGTAACTGCTAACTCGCTGCGCACGGGCGGCGACAAACTCGACCAGGCAATTATGGCATATTTGAAACGTAAATATAATATGCTAGTCGGAGAGAGAACTGCTGAGGATCTGAAAATTGCTGTTGGCACAGCCCATGAAGGTAATCGTGACGACACGATGGAAGTTCGTGGGCGCGACCTTGTAACTGGCTTACCAGTCTCAGTAACTGTTAACTCTGAGGAAGTACGCCAAGCACTACTGACGACAATTAATCAAATTGTCGTAGCGATTAAGGGTGTTCTCGAGCAGACTCCACCTGAACTAGGGGCAGATATTATTGATAAGGGTGTCGTTCTAACAGGTGGCGGTGCTTATCTTGATGGCTTAGATTTACTTTTAATGGAGGAACTTAAAGTGCCAGTAATTATTACAGAAGACGCACTGACCTGTGTCGTTCGCGGAACAGGAATTATGTTGGAAAATCTGGATAAATTACGAGGCAGAAAATAATAGAGGGTGATTTCGATGTCTGAAACCGAGGTTAAATTAAGAACTGACCAAAAAAAAGAAAAAGATGAGAATCGTGTTCGCAGACGCTTAATTATTGCAGGACTAATTTTTCTTGCATTTCTGATTGGCTTACCAATCGGCTACGGTCTGCTTGGTGATAGTAGCGCGCTTGATATTTATAAGCCGGCAACCTGGAAGCATATGTTCGATCTAATTTTTGGTTAAAGGGCTTCCAGAACTAAATAGAAATTAAAAAAAGAGTCATATCACTATGGCTCTTTAAAACAATCTAGGCTCTCTCTATAACTCTTTAAAATAATCCAGGTTATAATTTCCGCTGAAGTAAGTATCGAGCTGGAAAAAGTAGTAATCATTTGTCTCTGGATTTTTAATAATGAAGTTGGAGTAGATCCGGTGTGTCAAAGGTGTATCAGAGTAAATTAGAATTTTAAACTCTGCAGCTACAAACTCTGCCGCAAAATTCAGATCGTCAGCAAGCAGAATCCGCGGGAAAGTTTTTGTCAAGTACAGCGGATTAGCTTCTAGCGTGTAAACGACGAATTTGCCTCGGTTTTCAGAGGCTTTAAGTTCTACATGACGATTGATTATATTAGCATCTAGCGGTAACAACTCAAGCAAACGAAAATCCGGCTGACCCCAGACAGCCCACTCAGCAGTCTCGCGATCAAGCAAGCTAATAACTGGCTTACGATAGATGACTTCCTGAATTGGCAACAAAACTAATTCGCCAGCTTCAGCAAATGAGAGCGAGGTATCCTCTTCTGTATTGCGAGGATCACCTTCACCATAGTCATAGTTGCGAACGTTTAGGTAGTGGAGATCGCCGTTTTTGACATCATAAACTCCTTGTCGTTTGTAGTGCCAAGTGTCAGCCTCAGCATCGTGGTACCTGGTACCATGGTCAGCAGGGTACCAGGTACCATTAGCACCTAACTTTTTAACAACAAGTAGCGATTTGAAATTCATGAAGTCAACTTCATTTAGTTCCCAGATTGCGTCTTCATACAGAGTGTCGATGGGATGATCAGCGCCAATAACCGACCCCAGATAGAATCCAGCAACGACCAGGATAAGAGCAATCAGTAGATATTGTTTCATCTAAGGTAGTCCTTTCTTGTAACAAAAATTATTAACAGCTATTATTCCTATGTTTTTTATAATACAATCAATTAGGGAAATATGCTAGTAAATACAGAGAAAAAGAGTGAGACAGAATGACTTGGTTTTTAATTTTTGCGATTCCTTTTATAATTGCACTTGTCCTAACGCCTTTGGTTAGGCTGTTCGCCATCAAAATTAAAGCAGTTGACCAACCTGGCGAGCGCAAAGTACATACCAAGCCAATGCCACTGCTTGGCGGCTTAGCAATTTTTATTGCAGTAATCGTAGCCCTACGAATTTTTACCGATCTAACAGAAGGACCACTACTGTGGATTTTCCTCGGCAGTATCGTGATTGTCTTGTTAGGCATTGTTGATGATATCAAGCCGCTTTCCGTTAAAGTTAAGCTGCTCTTCCAGACCATCGCTGCAATAATTGTTGTTGCAGGTGGTATAACGATTGATTTTATAAATATTCCACTTACCGATAACATAATTGAGTTCGGTAATTTCAGCTACATAATTACCGTCCTGTGGATTGTTGGTATTACTAATGCCCTAAACTTAATCGACGGTCTAGACGGACTGGCGACTGGTGTTGCTTCGATTTCACTGGCGTCGATTTTTGTCATGGCCCTAATTATGGGCAATACTGAGATTATGACAATAACATTAATAATTTTAGCTGCCTCACTTGGCTTTCTTGTTTATAACTTCTATCCTGCCAAAATTTTTCTCGGTGACTCTGGCTCGCTTTATCTGGGTTTCATTCTTGCCACGATTTCGATCCTTGGCTTTAAGAATGTTGCCTTTGTTTCATTTATTTTTCCAATTGCAATCTTAGCTGTGCCAATTTTCGACACGCTTTTTGCAATCGTACGCCGCTTTCGTAAGCGCAAAAGAATTACCAGCGCCGATCGTGGGCATATGCATCATTGTTTACTGGCAATGGGTTTTTCCCATCGCAAAACAGTGCTAATCATGTACGGCATCAGTGCTTTATTTGGAGTTGTGGCGATTACGATTTCACAGGTCGGCTTTTGGATTGGGTTAATCCTGATTATTGCCTTGCTGCTGCTTACAATCATTGGTATTGAATTGACGGGTATTATGGGCGAGACCAAGAAACCACTTACCAATTTTATAATCAATATTCTCGATAGTTTTAATAAAAAGCAATAGGGGTGAATCTAATGGACAAAATAATGCTCATAATCTCCGCAGGTGAATGGGATGGAATCAAGCATCGTCCGCACCATTTTGCAAGGCGTACAGCGACCAGTGGTTGGCGAGTTCTCTATCTGGAACCGCCGGCTTCACTAATTGCTCCGCTTAAAAATAAGGCAATGCTAAGACGTTGGCGCAACTGGCGACTGGGACTGCGACAAGTAGAGGGAAATATTAATCTATTGGCACCGCCACCAATTCTGCCATTTGGCAATCGCTTTCGAGTAATTAACCGACTAAATCAGCGCTTGCTAGCGCGTGCGATTAAAGCGGCTCTTAATACATTAAGTAATAGTGAGCTAGTCCAGCAACTTGACCTTTATACATACTTACCAAGCGCGGTAGATCTGTTACCGCTATTTGACTTTAGGAAAATAATCTACGATTGCGTTGATGAACATGCAGCCTTTACCGGCCTCCATAGCAAGAAAACACTTGATGCCATGGAAGAAGAACTTATGGCAGCGGCAGATGTTAGTTTTGCAACAGCCAAACAGTTACAGGTCGCGCGCTCCCACTGGAGCGATAATCTGCACCTGATTCCTAATGGGGCAGAATATGAACATTTTGCGCCGGCTGTTAAGCCACTGGAGCCAGAACCGGCAGAGCTTATCAACTTAGAAAAACCACTGATTGGCTTTGTCGGTGGTATTAGTGATTGGATCAATATTGAGCTGATTGCAGAGACTGCTGAAAGATTAGCTGAGTATCAGTTCGTTCTGATTGGACCAATCGATACCAATGTTACAATACTAAGGGAACAGCCGAATATTAATCTGTTAGGACCAATCGATTATAATGACTTGCCATATTATCTGAGTCATTTTGCAGTCTGCTTAATTCCTTTTAGAATTAATGAGTTAACAGAGAGCGTTAACCCGATTAAGATGTATGAGTACCTAGCAGCTGGGCGCGCCATTGTTGCAACGCCAATGCCTGAGGTTGCACAGTATGAGCCGATTATTCAGATTGCAGCAACTGCAGAGGAGACAGCAGCAGCAATTCGCGAGCAACTTAAGCCAGAGGCCAATAGCCAAGCTGCAATTAAAGAACGGCAAGAACTTGCTTATAATAACTCTTGGGACAGTCGCTGGCTAACAGCCTTAACGCTAATCCAGAAAATAGATAAGTAACAGAAGATAGATAGGTGAACTAAGCTGAGCATAATAAACAGAAGATACATAAGAGAGAAGGGAAGCAATGTCGCGCACGGATAAATTAATCGGCACCACTATCCTTTTAATGTTAGTGACAATTTCGATCAAGCTAATTGGTTTTGTTCGTGAAATAATTATTGCTGCTAAATTCGGAACCACCGAAGTAGTCGATATTTTTGTCGCGGTTCAGACGATCCCAACAGTAATTCTTTCGATTTTAGGTGGCGCCCTGGCAGCTGTACTGGTGCCGATGATTATTAGATTACGCAGCGAGAATGAGGAAGTACGGCTTAAAACATTATTAAATAATGTTTTCTCCTTAACCACGCTGGTAATGCTGGTAATTTCCATTCTGGCCTTTATATTTGTTGAGCCGATAGTCGACGTCTATGTTTTCGGTTTTGATGAGGCTGCACGCGCCTCTACTGTTGAGCTATTCCAAATAGTTATTCTCACTTTTGTTGTAATTGGCCTAATCAGTCTGACTAGCTCAGTCCTTAATGCTTACCAGATTTTTGTTGTGCCAGCACTTGGTGCAGCAATCTATAGCTTGGGTATCATTGTTGGTATCGTTTTCTTTGCCGACACCTATGGTATCAAAAGTCTAATCATCGGTTATGCTATCGCCCTTGTTATTCAACTAGTTATTCTCTTAGTCACCTTTGTTCGCCGTGGGCTTAGCTTCCGTTTTCGGATCGAACGCAATGAAGATTTAAAGAAGTTCGGTCAGCTGCTCTTTCCCTTTCTAATTAGCATTGGCGTTTTTCAGCTTAATGTAATAGTTGACAAAATGATGGCCTCAACCCTGCCCGAGGGCAATCTAGCCGCACTTAACTACGCTTATAGGGTTACGCAGTTACCAATCGCTTTATTCGTCGGCACCTTAGTTTTACCGCTCTTTCCGCTACTGGCAGAAAGCATTGCCAGAAAAGATACAAAAGATGCCAAAATGCTGCTCCGCCGCAGTAATCGCTTGCTGGGGATTTTGTTATTGCCTATTATCGGCGTTTTTATTGTCTTGGCAGAACCGATTATCGCGATTATCTATCAGCGTGGTTCTTTTGACGAGCACTCACTTAAGCTAACCAGCCTGTCGCTGATTTTCTATACCTTTATGATTCTGCCTTTTGCCATGCGCGATATTATTACACGCGTGCTTTACTCGCTGCAGGATACCTGGACACCCGTTATAAATAGTGTCTTTATTGTTACACTAAATATAATATTGATGGTTATCTTTGTGCCGATTTTTGGTATCATAGCTGTAGCAGGCGCAACCTCAATCGCCGCAATTTTTGGTTATATACGGATTCGTTATAAACTAGTTAAGAAAATTGGGCGCTTAAGTGAAGGAACTACAATTAATAGAGTCTGGCTAAGAATCATAATCTACTCTATAATATTCACTATAAGTTCTTGGTTGCTCTATCAGGGCCTGCTTTTAATCTGGCCAGATCCACTGGGTGCAGATCTGTGGCTACGCACAATCATAAGTATTGGTTTAGCCGGTATTTTATATCTTCTTTTAATTTTCCGCTTGGATACAGAAGAGATTAATTGGCTTAAATCCAAAATAAAGCGAGTGAAATAAATGTTTTTTATATCAATTTTAGTCTGGATCGTTGCACTTTTGCCATGGATGGATTATGCTATCCGAGGTGTATTTCCTCGAGCGCTTGGGAGCCTCTGGGATGAAGTTTTCATTATTGTTATTCTAATCTCGCTTTATATTTATCAATGTCTGCGGGAAGAACCGCAAAGGCGCCGTGATGTGATTACGGATCCCTTAAAATGGGCCTTTTATGCACTAATATTTTTTACAGTTGGCTCAATCGTCGTCAATGCAGTACCACTTGCTGTTAGCATTGATGCAGTGCGAGTTATGTTTCAGCCAATGTTCTTCATTTTACTAACCATGTTTATGTTAGATAATGAGGACTTGCTTGATAGCTTCATTCGTGTTTTAATAGGAAGTACAGTTGTTATTGCGCTACTGGGAATTGTGCAGTATCTCCTGCAAGTAGATACAACACGCTTCATTCAGAAGGACGGATCAGAATATCGGATTATTTCCATTTTTTCTAATCCAAACGCCCTGGGCGCGTATTTCAATATGGTTCTTGCTTTTATGATTTCGCTATTCTTGCATAGTAAAGGGTGGCGCCACAAGTTATTTTACCTATTGCTCATTGCTCCGGTAGCAATAGGGCTGTTACTAACCTTTTCGCGTGGTGCTTGGATTGCATTTGTATTAATGCTAATCTTCGCAATCGGCGTTTACGCCCGCAAATGGTTATTGGCAGTTTTACTCTTTCTTGTGGCGTTGCCCTTTGCTATGCCAGATAGCGTGATAAATCGTTTTATGTATCTATTCGATCCAGAATATATACGCTTAAGTAGCGAATATGGGCGTATCGCTTTCTGGCGCGATGCGATTGAGCGAACGCTTGCTAAGCCCATCTTTGGACAGGGGCTGGGTATGTATGGTGATTCAGTACCACTGCGCCATAATATTCCCTTTTCTACCTGGGTCGATAATCATTATCTGAAACTTGGTGCAGAAATTGGTATCTTTGGACTTGCGGCAGTGATTGCGATTCTTGTGCTACTGCTCGTCTTTGCGCGCCGTCTCTATCTTGCGGCTGATACAGATAAATACCGCGCTTATATACTTGGTGCTACTGGAGCAATTATTACCATGATTATTCAGAATGGTACTGCGAGCATCTGGGAGGTACTCGTTAATGCTATTACCTTCTATGCACTGATCGGGATGCTGTTTGGCATTAGATGGTACCAGTATGAACGTGGATTAGCAGTCAAGCAAACTAAGGAGAATTAAAAACCAATGAAGATAATACATGTAATTGGCGGTGGCGAAAAGGGCGGTTCACGGACACATTTAATTACATTGGCCCGCGAGCTACTGATCCGCGATGTTGATGTAGAAATTGTCTGTTTCCTTGATGATGTCGTTGCCGAAGAGGCGCGAGCACATCAAATTCCGCTTACAGTTTTTCCAATGAGGAGCATTTTAGACCTGCGTGTTATCTCACAGCTTAGCCGACATATTGCTAACAGTAAGCCACATATTGTTCATACTCATGGCTTTCGTGCTAACTTTATCGGTCGTTTGGCCAATCTGGGTACCAATATTCCCCTACTTACAACAGTTCACAGCTCCATGCACTATGATTACGCTAATTCAATCAAAGGTCGTATTTACCGCTGGATTGATCGATTGACGCGTAATATGACCAATCACTATATTACGGTTTCTGATGCAATATCACAGGAGCTAATTGACGATGGCATTGATCCTAACAAAATTACGCGCATCTACAATAGTCTCGCCTATGATTTTCCAAGTGCGGAGCAACCAGCTTTGACGATTCGCGAAGAACTTAAGCTAGCGCCATCAATACCGCTTTTGACGACTATTGGTCGCTTGGAGGACGTGAAGAATCATCGCATGCTGCTTGAGATTTTTGCGCTACTTAAACAAGGTAATATTGAGTTTCACGGTATTATTGCCGGTAGTGGCTCGCTGGAAGCAGAGCTGGCAGAGCTGGCAAAAGAGCTTGGTCTGGAAGATAGCGTTAGTTTTCTCGGCTTTCGTAATGATGTCTATTATCTGCTTAAAGAATCAGATGTCTTTCTCTTAACCTCAACCATGGAGGGTTTTGGCATTACGCTGCTGGAGGCGATGGCAACTGAAACACCGGTAATCGTTACCGATGTTGGCGGTATGCATGAAGTCGTTCAGCTGGCTGCTAATGGTTATGTGGTACCTGTTGACGATAATGTGCAATTTGTCGCGCGGATTGAGGAGATTCTAGTTAGCCCTGATTTACGCATTAGACTAGCAGCTAATGGTATTGCTGCGCTTAATAAATACTTTACACCGGAGATATTTGCAAATAATACATATCAACTCTATCAAGAGATAATTACTACTGCCCGCAAAAAACGACAAAGGGAGACGCCTAGTCAATGAATAGCTTAGAGAGAGTGAATAGCATAGAGAGTAGACTAGCAAATAGAAGTGTTACGATTCTCGGCTACTACGGTGCTGGCAATACTGGCGATGAGGCGATCCTTGCCGGAATGATCAAGTCACTTCAAGCAATCGGTATTAGCGATATAACCGTCTTAAGTCGCAATCCAGAAGCAACTATTAGAGAGCACCAAGTAAAAGCCGTCTATACTGGTCGGCGCTCAGAGGGTTTAGCGACTGTCTATCGGACAATTCGCGATTCAGACCTATTTATCTTAGGTGGCGGTGGTCTTTTGCACGACCATACAGCGCGAGTCGTTCCTTATTGGTTAAGCCGTGTGCTACTGGCACGCATCGCTCGCACGCCTATCTACTTCTATGCTCAGGGCGTTGGACCTATTAATCGCATGTTCTCACGCTTTTTAATTCGCTGGTTAGTTAATAAAGTTGACTACATAACAGTACGTGATCAGCCATCACTTAAGCTTTTAGGCGAGCTGGGCATTAA
>CAYZPB010000034.1:0-10423 GCA_964480445.1 uncultured Caryophanales bacterium | reverse complement strand
TCACTAAAAACTAGCGTTGGTGTCTGCTGTTGTTGGAAAACTACTTCACCATGGCGATCAACAATCTTTTCAATCATGTAGGGTTCAAGATAAATTCCGCCGTTAGCAAAAGTCGAGAAAGCACCAGCCAACTGTTCTGGTGAACTTTCAACAACACCAAGTGCCGCTGATAGACCAGCATTTTTAAAGTAAGATTCACTAGCTTCAAGACCCATCATTGTATAATATCTATAGCCCTCTTCCCAGCCAACTGCCTCATAAACCTTTACAGCAGGGATGTTGTAGGACTGATTAAATGCCTGGCGTGCTGTTAATAATCCGTTATATCTTAAGTTCCAGTTGGCTGGTTCCCAGCCATCATCATAACTTAAAGGTATATCATCAATCGGTGAAGCAGGTTGGATGATTCCTTTTTCAATCGCTGGACCATACTGAAGTACCGGTTTTATTGTTGAGCCGGTCTGTCTTTTGCTGGTAGCGCGGAAATTGGAGTGGTTAATCTGCGATATGGAAAAATCACGACCACCGACAAAACTAAGAATTGCTCCACTACTATTATCAATTAAGGTAGCACCAACCTGTTCCAGTGCATTCTCAATTCGCAATACCGAACCATCAGTCTGTCTAAAATTATAACTCCTAGGATTACTAAAGTTGTCTGGATTTGCTATCACATCATTCATATCATTATATAAATCCTTATCAATTGTTGTGTAGATATGGTAGCCTCCAGTTTGCAGGTCAAATATTGTCTGGTCATACAACTCGTTATAATCAGGCGTTGTAGGTGTTATGTCATTTTGTTCTAGGATAATCTCTGCAGCTCTCATTTCCGTTTCAGTAATCAAGTAAGGATTCTGTACAATTGGTCTGCTTTCCGCCAGTGAATAATCAAATGAATCAGCAACATCAAAAGCAAGTGCCTCATTATACTCGGCCTGATTGATAAATTTCTCCTTCAACATTCTTGATAGAACTAGTTCCTGTCTTTTTTTCGCTCTCAAATAACCATCTTCATTAAATCCCTCATTATTAAAAGCCGAATAAGTAGTCGGACGTTGTGGAATGCCTGCAAGGTATGCAGCTTGTGCAATATTTAACTCGCCGACTTCTTTGTTAAAGTAGCCTTTAGCCGCAGCTTGAACACCATAAACATTGTTTAAGTTTGCCGCCTTGCCGTAGTAAATTTTGTTAGCATAAGCAGCAAAAATATCTTCTTTTTCCATCAACCGGTCAATTCTAAGTGCTAGGAAAATCTCTCTAGTTTTCCGTTCGTTAGTCTTAGCAGATGTCAAAAAAGTATTTTTAGCAAGCTGTTGTGTGATAGTACTACCACCAGTTTGCACATTCATATTGAATGCTCTTTGGAAAAAAGCACGTGCCGTTGCCGTTAAGCTAACACCATTATGTTTCCAGAACCTATCATCCTCAATCGCAACAACTGCATTAACGTAGTGATCTGGTAATTCTTCAAAACTCATTAAGCGTCTATCTTCGTCAGCACGTAGTGCACCAATTAATTCGTTATTACCATTCTCATCTAAACTTGAGAAGTAGGCAAAGCCGGTCAGGTTGTTAGTTAAAATCCGGTCTTCTATCTCGGTTGCTGCTCGAACTGGCTCACCATCAATATAAGACATTACTAGACCTGTTAGGCTACCAAATGCTAAGAAAGCAGCAAGTACAATCCCTAAAATAATATAGCGAAAGGATTTGCCTAGAACTTTCACTACTGAACTTTTCTCAGCTTTATTATTAGCTTGTTTTTTATTTCCTTTATTAGCTTTATTTTGTTGTGGCATTAGTTACCCTCCCAAAGTGGCTATCATATATTGGTTATTATATCACTTTTAACAGAATATCAAATATCTAAGTTACATTATAATTTATGTTTGAAAGGAACAGCATCTAAAAACTAAGTATTATTGACTTTAGGCAGTGCTTATGGTTAGAATTAGACATTCTAATTTACGATTTTACGATTGTTTTGGAGGGAATCTAATGACTGAAAGACCGGAATGTAGTAGCGAGCAGCAAGAGGAATTTGAGCGACAATGGGAGATTTTAAAACGTGGTGCGGTTGAAATTATACCTGAGGAGGAGTTTAAGCAGAAGCTTGCTCACTCAATCGTCACTGATAAACCACTTAAAGTGAAGCTGGGGCTTGATCCATCAGCTCCTGATATTCATATTGGCCATACAGTGCCATTACAGAAATTGAAACAGTTTCAAGATTTAGGGCATGTAGTTCAGCTAGTGATTGGTGATTTTACGGGACAGGTAGGTGATCCGTCCGGTAAATCAGAGACGCGGAAACAGCTGACTCCAGAGCAGGTTAAGGAGAATGCGCAGACCTATGTCGACCAGCTTTTTAAGGTGCTTGATTATGAAAAAACAGAGGTTTATTATAATAGTGAGTGGCTAGCGCCGCTGAATTTTAGCGAGGTTATCCATCTTGCTTCAATGGTAACTGTAGCGCGAATGCTGGAACGTGATGATTTTGAGAAAAGGTATAAAGCCCAGGAACCGATTAGCGTTCATGAATTTTTCTATCCACTGATGCAGGGTTACGATTCTGTGGCCTTACATACAGATATTGAGATTGGTGGTACAGACCAGAAGTTTAATCTATTGATGGGACGCAACATACAGAGAGAGTTTGGGCAGGAGTCCCAAGCAGTTCTGACGCTACCATTAATCGAGGGTCTAGATGGGGTTCAAAAAATGAGCAAAAGCCTGAATAACTATATCGGTATTGATGAAGAAGCGAATGAGATTTATGGAAAGTCGATGTCAATACCAGATGAACTGATGGTTAAATATTATGAGTTGGTAACTGATTTACCCCAAGCAGAAATAAGGGAGATTATTGCAGGTCTAGAAGATGGTTCCTACCATCCACGCGATGCTAAAATGAGAATGGCTTATACGCTAGTACGAATGTACCATGGTGAAGAAGCGGCAATAGCTGCTGAAGATCACTTCCGAACAGTTTTCCAGAAAGGTGTACTGCCTGATGATATCCCGGTTGTTGAGCTGGAAAGCGAACAACTAGAAGATGGCAGAATCTGGATTATTAAGCTATTAACTAGCCTAGGACTGGTTTCCTCTAATGGGGAGGGCCGTCGAATGGTTGAGCAGGGGGCTGTAAAAATTGATGAAGAGAAGTTTAGCGATAAAGATGCCGACGTTATAGTTAGGGATGGCATGAATGTCCAAGTCGGCAAGCGCAAATTTGCTAAGGTTAAGCTTGTATAGAAATAGAGACTATATAATAGTTTAAAACAAAAAAAACATCCAATTTAAAATTGGATGTTTTTATTTATTCACTTAATGTTTATCTTGAGTAGAACTCAACGATTAACTTCTCGTTAACTTCTTGTGGAAGCTCAGCGCGCTCAGGTAATCTAATAAAGGTACCTTCGAACTTTTTGTCATCATAAGTAACATACTCCGGTAGGAAGTTGCGACTTTCCAGTGATTCTTTAACGACATCAAGCTTTCTACTCTTTTCGCGCAGACTAATTACATCATTTGGTTTGCAAGTGTATGATGGAATATCAACCTTGCTGCCATTAACAAGCATATGACCATGATTAACTAGCTGTCTCGCCCCTTGACGCGTACTTGCAAAACCAAGGCGATAGGTAAGGTTATCTAAGCGGCTTTCTAATAAAATCATAAAGTTTTCGCCAGAAACACCATGCATTTTGGATGCTTTTACAAAAAGATTAGAAAATTGTTTCTCACTAAGGCCATACATATGGCGTAGTTTCTGTTTTTCGTTTAGTTGAAGACCGTATTCGCTAACCTTGCGACGTTGGGTCTGTCCGTGTTGACCTGGTGGGTAAGGACGTTTCATATCCTTGCCCGTTCCACTTAGGGAAACGCCAACTCTACGTGCTAGTTTATGTTTAGGTCCAGTATAACGTGACATGTGTTAAAACCCCTCTCATTTAATATAAATTATATCGGTCGGTAGATGCGCTCGTCCATGTCGCTTAGCCATTACGGCTACTATTAGAATAAATCAGCCGCTCTAATAGGTGACAGGCTGAGTGAGGGTGCTCACATCTGTAAATTTTGTCCGATAATCACTCCATATATAATAAGGCCTAGGCAGGTTAGTGTCAAGTTAATTTTCATATTTTTACGAGTTTAAGTTGGCGCTGACAGCCGTTTAGTATAGAATATGAAATATGTAGAATAATCTGGGGTGGAGGGGTTACTTGTGAACTGGTTTAGATATTTAGTTCTTGCAATTGTCATTTTGGCATTGTTGGGACTATTAATTATGATGGTTGTCCAATTTTCTGGTGGCGAAGATCCGGAAGATGGGTGGAACCGCAAGGACGATAATCATAATTTTGATACCGGTTCACTTTATAACCGTGCGAGTATGCCTACTCTGGAAGAAGTCCTTGTTCATACGAAGTTTATCGAGCAGGTGAAAGATAATGGTTTAACCTTTATTTATGGCTATAGTCGAGATAATGATTACCTAGCATCGATCAGCTATGTTGCTGAAATTGTTCCCGGCTATCAGATAAAAATTATACACTTGGCGACAGATGAGCTAGAGTTCGCCCTATTTATTCCTGATACACCAGATATCATCTATTCTAAAGAAACAGAGCTAGCAGCTGAGATGCTTAAGGAAGGTTATCAGATTGAACGGCAAGCTGTTAAGCTTGAGTGGGATGATACTTTATTCACTTACCAGATTGCAAGCTATGATTGGGAATTCGTTGAGTTTGCAGTCGGTGAAGAGATACAATTACGAATACAAAACTTGACAACAGCTGAAAAGTGGATAATTAGATTAGATGATGTGACGAACTTTCTTGTCCTTTCTGAGGTTTTTACGAGCTCCGAGCGACCAGAACTATTAAATTTTTTGTTTTACTTTGAAAACCGAGAGAGCGGCGAGAGATTCAATCGCAAGATATCTCTTGATTTAACCCAGCTTAGTGTAAGTAATAGTGAGGACGGTAAATATGACTCAGCAGATCATTGGTTGTATGGTAGTTTTGGCTTTATTTATGATCAGTGGCTAGAGAACAACAAGCGTGGCTTCCTTGCCATTGTGGCTAGTGATGGTGAGAATATGGTTCGCGATGATGGTTATTATTACGATGTTGCACAGTGGATTTATCTAGATGCTACTGGGCGAATGCAATGGTATGGAAATTCTGTCGGTATTTTTAATGCCAATGTTGAGCCGCTTGACCTTGCTGAGAACAGCTATCGTTATGAACTTAATTTAATCGAAGATCAGGATAGTAGATTGCAGCAATTAGTTCTGGAAATATACGACAATGCACTTAACAAACAGATAAAAACAAGAGAATTTATCTGGGAGCGTTCCGCGAGCATGATTGTACCAATTGCTATTAATGCCAGCAATGAAAATTGAATCTATAAATTTGTTTGAGTAAAAGGTATTATATTAGTGAATTTAATCCCTAAGGAAAACACGCTGATTCCTGGGGATTTTTTTTTGCAACCTTTTTGCAATTTAGTATGTCTATGTAAATGTGTGCTTCGACGCA
This sequence comes from uncultured Caryophanales bacterium, assembly GCA_964480445.1. Taxonomy (GTDB): domain Bacteria; phylum Bacillota; class Bacilli; order Tepidibacillales; family Tepidibacillaceae; genus CAYZPB01. The sequence goes on along the minus strand of CAYZPB010000034.1, from coordinate 4,871 downwards.
CTAACAAAAATACTTGTTAAAGGGGATATAAGCATGAAAAAAGTTTTGCTAGTTTTTATAACAGTTGTACTACTTTTTACACTGACCGCATGTGGTGACAATAATAACCAAGCTACGGAAGTAAGCGGAACATTAGAGGAATTGATAGAAAAAATTTATGCTGAAGCAGCAACTGATTTTAGCGAGGTGGCAACAGCTTTAACGGAGATTAATGCAGAAAATATTGAATACTATCTTGGTACAAAAGATATTGATTATCAGGAAGCACTTGCATCTGAGCCAATGATGTCAGCAATCGCGCATTCTATCGTTTTAGTAAGAGCGAATGAGGGTGCTGATATTGAAGCAATCAAATCTAAGATTAAAAACAGTGTTGATGGCAACAAATGGATTTGTGTTGGTGTTGAAGACAAAGACATTATTGTTGATAATATCGACAATCTGATTGTACTTATTATGGATAATGAATCTAAAGATTTACATGATAGTTTTCTAAAATTGGCAGAATAATTGAAGGTAGGGGCAACCCTACCTTTTTAGAAAGAGTGGTCAAGTCGGATGCTGTTTTCTAGTCTAAATTTTATCTATTACTTCTTACCAATCATCTTCATAATTTATTTTGTCGTACCGCTTCGCTTCCGGAATTTAGTTCTCGTGTTAGCCAGTCTATTTTTCTACTTTTTTGGTGAGCCAATCTACGTCTCGATTCTAATTTTCTCGATAATTGTTAACTACTTACATAGTTTGATAATTGATAAATATTTCGGTCAACCACTGGCTAAAAAAGCATTAATTTCTGCAATCACTATTAATATACTTTTGCTTGGCTTTTTTAAATATATCGACTTTTTTATCGAGAACTATAATCGACTCTTTAATAGTAGTGTTGATTTACTTGGTCTGGGTCTACCAATCGGTATCAGCTTCTACACCTTCCAAGCAATTAGCTACATTATCGATATTTATCGTGGTGACGTAAAACTAAAGCGCTCTCTAGTCAGTACTGCGACCTATATCTCACTTTTTCCACAGTTAATTGCAGGTCCGATTATTCGCTATAAAACAATCGTCAGCGAGGTTGAAAATCGAACACACTCCTTCGAAAATTTTGCCGACGGTGTTAAACGTTTCGTTCTCGGCCTGGGGAAAAAAGTCTTGATTGCCAACTCGATTGGCGAACTGCACATCTTGTCACTCGCTACTGATAACCCGACTGTGCTGATGCTGTGGCTAGGTGCGCTAGCCTTTATGTTACAGATTTATTTTGATTTTTCTGGTTACAGTGATATGGCGATTGGACTTGGTCGAATGTTTGGTTTCCGCTTTCCCGAGAACTTCAATTACCCGTACATTTCTAGAAGTATCACGGAGTTCTGGCGACGCTGGCATATTACGCTTGGCGCCTGGTTCCGTGACTATGTCTACATTCCAATGGGTGGTAATCGCGTATCGAAGTTGCGGTGGTTCTTTAATATTGTGGTCGTTTGGTTTTTGACTGGTTTCTGGCATGGGGCTAGCTGGAATTTTGTAATATGGGGTCTGTTTTTCGGCTTAATCTTAGTGTTGGAGAAATTATTTCTGAAAAGCTTATTAGAAAAAATTCCACGTCTACTACAACACAGTTATGTCTTGTTAGTGGTGCTATTTAGCTTCGTAATCTTCAGTATCGAGAACCTGGCAGATATGAGCGTTTATTTACAAGGAATGCTCGGTTTATCAGGGCTGCCTGTAACTAACATCGAGTCTGTCTACTATCTAAAGAGCTATTTAGTATTGATTTTGATTGCGATCTTTGGTGCAACACCTTTTGCTAAAAATTTATTTAACTTATTGATGAAGCGTGTGAATCTACAGAAGTTGCTCGATATTTTGGAACCAGTTTTGTATTTGGCATTAATGTTAGTGATTACAGCTTATCTTGTCGATTCGTCCTTTAATCCATTTTTATATTTTAGATTCTAAATTTTACGAAAATTAGTGAGGTAATCATGAAAAATAAAATCATTACAATATCATTTGTCATGCTACTTTTTTTGACTTTTTTATTCAATTTATTAGTTCCGGCTCAGGAGTTCTCTGCGAGCGAACGGCGTCAGCTTGCCCAGTTACCGACTGCAAGTGTTGAGGGTATTCTAAGTGGCGAAGTTATGGAGGAATTTGATGATTACATAAATGATCAGTTTATTTTTCGTGATTATTTTCGCGCACTCAAAGCTACCTTTGAGTTTAAGCTGTTTAAGAAGTTAGACAATAACGATATTTATTTGGTCGGTGATGGTGTCTATAAATTGGAGTATCCGCTTAAATTAGATCGTGTTGATAATATGGCTAACTATTTGAACCGGCTGAATGCTGAATTTTTGCAAGACAGCAATGTTTACTATGCGGTTATCCCTGACAAAAATTATTACGTCCCAGTAGCAAAAGGTTATCCTACACTAGATTATAAGCTAATGATTGAACGCTTAACTTATCAGGTTAAGGATATGTCTTATATCAATCTGTTTGACACACTAACGATTGCTGATTATTATCGGACCGACACACATTGGCGGCAAGAGGGTCTAGGTCTAGTTGCAAAACGATTGGCTGATGAGATGAAGTTTGTAACTGATCCGAGCAAGATTAAATATGATCGGCGAGAATATTCGCCGTTTTATGGTGTCTACTATGGGCAGTCGGCTTTAAATATTCAACCAGACGAAATTATTTATTTAGAAAGTGATTGGACGCGGGAGGCGATTGTAGAGAACAGTGAACATAAGGGTGAAGCTGGTGAGCAACCAGGTATTTATGATTTAGATCGACTAGGAGGTAGAGATTCTTATGATTTATTTTTGTCCGGTGCGACGGCGCTGACCACGATTAAGAATCCAAATAGCTTGACCGAAAAAGAACTTGTTATGTTTAGGGATTCTTTTGCGGGAAGTTTGGTGCCCTTGTTGCTAGAAGAATATAGCAAGATTACCCTAGTTGATACTCGTTACATGAGCTCGAGCCTGCTTGCGGAGGAGGTCGATTTCCAAGGAAAAGATGTCCTTTTCCTGTATAGTACGTTAGTTGTAAATAATAGTAATATTTTAAGATGAAAATAGGCTATCAACTTTCAGCACTCATCTTGCAGAGTGTTGCCAGCTAATAGCCTACGATTCTTCTTGAATATTTCTATTATTGAGCTGTTACACCACCATCAATTACAAACTCAGAACCAGTTGAGTAACTTGATTCGTCTGATGCAAGAAATACTACAAGGTTAGAAACTTCTTCAGAAGTCCCAACTCTTCCAAGTGGTATAGACTTAGCCATTTCCTTAACTGCATCTTTAGTATCTTCTTGTATAATCATTGGTGTTGCAATAGCTCCTGGGTGAATTGAATTAACCCTTATTCCAGTTGATGCCAATTCTAGTGCAGCAGCTTTGGTCATGCCACGGACAGCAAATTTTGTAGCCGTGTATGCAGTTGTTCCTGGTCCGCCAACCATTCCATTAATAGAAGAAATGTTTATTATCGAACCATTTTTTGTCTTATGCATGGATGGAAGTACAGTTTTCATACCAAGGAATACGGATACTTGATTAATGTTGATAACCTTCATATATGCTTCAACAGATAAATCTGCAATCATACCGAAGGCAAAGATTCCAGCGTTGTTAACCAAAATATTTACAGGTCCAAAAACTTTCTCGGTCTCTTCAACAACCTTTTCCCAATCAGCCTCGTTTGCAACATCATGCTTCATAAATCTAACACTAGAACCAAGCTCTTTAGCTAAAGCTTCTCCCTGTTCAACTAGAATGTCTGTAAAAACCACTTTTGCGCCTTCTTGTACGAATTTTCTTACATGTGAAGCACCTTGCCCACGTGCAGCTCCGGTAACGATTGCTACTTTGCCATCAAGTCTTCCCATCGTAAATCCACTCCTATCTCTATTTTTATATACAATTTGATTATACCTTAAAAATTTAAAAATTGAAGTATAAATAAATAAACGATAAATCTTTATATAAATTAAATCTTCTGCGCAAAACTATTATATAATAGGCTAAACTTATTAATTATTTAGTCATTCCTAGAGCTGTGATTATTAGTTAGATAAAATGTAATTAATTATGAGTTGTGGGAGGTAAGGATTAAAATGGAGAAAAGAACGCAAAAAATTTTTCTCGCTTTTACCTTTGGCTGGTCATTCATTTTTTGGGGCATAAGTATTTATCTGTCAATAAAAGGAAATACAATGATTCCTGAGAGTACTAATGTATTAAAATCAATAATTGATAACACCTTGAGTGGCAATCTCCTTACTATTGTAATATTAAACACTTTAGCTGGCTATGGACCTTTGCTGGGAGCAATTTTGGTGTATACTTACGATTCGAACGCTAGAAAATATTTTAAAAATAGATTTAAGTTGCGTACACCGATTAAGTATTTTTTACAGATAATTGCATTATTCATTATAATAACTACGATTCCTGCAATACCTTTGATTATTAGTAGGGGTCTGAGTACTTCCGTTAGCTTGTCTCTGCTTGGCTTTTTATTACTATTTTTTGTTTATCAGCTGATAACAGCTGGTACTGAAGAGATTGGCTGGCGAGGCTATCTGCTCCCGTCATTCCTAAAGAAAAAAACACCATGGAATGCTAGTGTTTATATAGGTGTAATCTGGGCATTGTGGCACACGCCAATTATACTGTATGTTTTTTATGCACAAGGATTAACGCTTTATCAGATAATATTATCATTTGCAGGTTATATTGCTGGCACTATCGCTATGTCGGTCGTGCATACTTATTATTATTTAAAATCTGAAAATATATTATTAAATGTTTTCATTCATGCGGTAGCTAATACAATACCAATGTTTGT
>CAYZPB010000033.1:0-11018 GCA_964480445.1 uncultured Caryophanales bacterium | reverse complement strand
ACTTCTATTGCACCGCAACAATCCTTACGGATTGGAGCGAAACAATATGTATCCTCTGCCCTTATTGCAAATCAGGCATTCGATATTTTTTTGTAGACGAGGAACGGTCTTAATCTAGCTACTTACGAAGGACCTTTCCTTCGTCTAATATTATTGTAAGGTAGAAATGGACAGCCTTGGCGGACACCTCATGCCCGGTAATTTCAGACTCAAAATGATGCTTTTCTCCACATAAACACCTAAAAACAGCAATAAAAAAAGCCATACACAAACCCCTAAAAGGATTCATGTATGGCTCATGTGCCTAACAGCTAAAAAAACGGACATCCCGTGTCCGCTTTTTCAAAAATATTTTGAAATTTTATAATGGATCTGCACCTTGCTTTAGTAAGAAAGCTCGTATTTCGTCCATCGTTTGGGGGTAAAGGTATGTTAGAGCAAAATCATACCAGATATGACTATTGTTATTATGAAAATTCAACCGAAAAGGAGAGTTGTTAATTATATGATAGCTGATTCTAGGTGGGAGATGTAATCCAAGGCAAATTAAAATGATTGAATTTAATGACCCTTGTTCTTCACCATTAACGATTCGCCTTATAGTGCGTTCGTTAACCATCGTTCTCTCCGCTAATTCTTTAAATGTTACATCTTTCCACTCACGCACTATTTTCAGACTAGTATGATAGTTAGTTGGCAGTTCACCATATATACGATTCTCTTCCATAAGTTTTGCTGCCAGCATTTCTGCCTTTTTTTCTGGCGAAGCATGCTGATATCCTCTTCCATATACTATATCAAAGGCGATATCTGAAGTTTCATCCCTATTTAAGAAACATTCACTATGATATCGTTCCTTACATCCCGACTTTATTGATAAATCAAATATCAAGCAGCACTCATCCATATGGTTACGTGCATAGTCAGTTAGTACGGTCTCCCCAAATATATCCTGAGTTACATACTTGGGATGGTTTAAAACAAAATGTGCATCAACATATTGGTAACTACCATCCCTTACAAGAGCACTTAATGTAGGGTTGGTAAGTCCCTGAATTGCCGCATCTTCCGCACCAATGGAAAATGTCTGGTTTTTTTCAAGTGCACCTTTCTTGAATCTATGGGGCTTGACATAACGACCATCTATATATGTAAAGGTTCCAATTGCCTCCTCATACCCAGCATCAATCATACGGATCTTAGCTGCGGTTCGGGAAACACAGAAAAAAGTAGCCAAAGCGTCAATAACTGGCTCCATTACATCTATAAGTTCAGACGTTCCTAGCTCCGCACGAAATTGCTTAATAAACTTAAACGCTTGGGTCTTAAACATTGCAATTGGCATTTGTATCTTCGGAGTGAGGGCATTTGCCTGCCACTCCATCCAATCAGTAGCATCTCTACTATTATCTTTTATGCCACCAATTACCTGACACTTGATTCGTGTGACACTGCTGTTATATAGCCGCTCCAATTCAAATGCTTTTCTATGCTGATCCCAATGAACACACTCATGCACAATGGTGTTGTTAACCGATCCTAGATTGCGTAGGAAGAACGCTTTTGGATCAACTATAATAGTTCTGGCATCTACATGGGTCTGCACCATTTCGTCACTGTCTTTATCATAGAATTCTGTATCGCAATCATGAAAGTATAACTGTCCAAAAACAGAGAAATCCTTTGTAATTTCTCTCATTTCCACTGTAAGACCCATATTTTCTGCTAGTACTTGTGGTTCAATTGCCATTGGGGTTTTTAATGCTTCTGGGTAATGTCTGCGAAGAAAGTCTGTAGCAACAGATTCCAGTTGTTCCTTGTGAATGATAGGGACCAGAGAGTCCGACATAGGTTTGGGCTGCCTATTTTTGCTGGAATACTCAGTTACACTGGAGATTGTAAAATCATCTAAATTGCAATCTAAATCACCTGTGCATTTCAGTATAAACCACTGTCTACAGTTTTCTGATTCATCATAATGATAGTCCGACTCACGGACTTCTAATTCGGCTTCCACAACAACATCAAATTCTATTTTCATATCTGGCAAGTCATTAACAGATACAAACTTTACCTCTATATCTGATAATTCTATGCCACCAATATTTCGAACCCTGTATAGCCTTAAGTCCAAATCATCGTAGTTATCCGTGGTGTAACTTTGTATAGCAGCAAATATTTCATTATAGAATCTATCTGCCACATAGTCTTTAAATGAACGATTACCTGCCAAAGCACTCCCCCCTGACCCCATATAAATATATATTAGTCCATAGTTAAATTATAGCATATATTATGCACACCTCAATATTTATTTTGCGTTCGTGAATTTTAATTGTACCAATACTGATTTTGTGATACACTTTTATTTGTAACTAATATGTGTAACTAAAGAGGTGGCAATTATGTCCATAAGTTATAAAAAGCTTTGGAAACTTCTAATAGATAGAGACATGAAAAAAAAGGACTTAAGAGAAGCCGCTGGTATTAGTACTGCTTCAATGGCTAAACTCGGAAAAAATGAAAATGTTAATACTGAGATTTTAGTAAAAATATGCAAGGCTCTTAACTGTGATATCTCAGATATTATGGAAATCGTTAAGGATAAATAATTAAAGGTTATATCATACTTGTTAATTTGTTTGTGACCTACTGTTCTAAGTAGGCTATATCTCTTAAAAAATATTTTTGAGAGCAATAAAATTATGTTAAAGGGGGAGGGGTAACAATGAATGACCAAACGATGAAAATTGTACTTAAATTACTTAAAGACCATCATGAAGCTTTTTATATAGCAAAACAATATTCAGATTTAACCGATCAGCCTACTCCTGAGGATTCTCGTGCTTGGTCGCAAAACTTGATAAGTTTATTAACAGGAATAAAAGGGTTGGGTAGAGAAAAAGGTCCAGATTTGAAAGATGGCTCTGATGTTAAAGCAGCAAATACATGGTGTGCTATTGATACTCCAAGATTTAATGGGGTTATAAAAGCCGGAACTAAAAGTAATACTTCTGGAAGCATGGCATCTCTTGATTCTATGCCATATCTATTTTTTGTTTTGTGGGATACCGAACCAACAACCCAAAAAGAACGTGTTCGAGTGTGGGTTGTTAGACCACAGAAGGATATTGCGTTTAGAACAATGTGTGATAAATGGTATAAATTAAGAAAAGCAGGTTCTATTAAAAGTAATAACTTCCAACTGCATCCTCCCAGAAATAAGAATTCAAATGTGTTCAGAAACACTTGCGCAAACCTTAACTACCCTTTATTATTTAGCGCTTTGTGGAATGGAAGCGAATATAAGGTTTTAGAGTATAACCCTAAATTTCTTATATCTGGTAATTGTACAAAGTCATAAAATTTATCAATCCAAAAATAGAGACCTTATTTCCAATATAAGAGGAGGTAATATCAATTATGAATATTCAAAATCTAGCCCAGCAAATATGTCAACTTTATAACCAAGGAAAAGAACACAATCTGGATATCTACGAAATAATGAGGACAATATTTCCTATTGTACCGTTTCAATCATTAACAGTGAGTGATAAAGTTATGCTTTCTAATACAATATTAAATATTTTATCACATGAGGATAGAAAGCTTCTTGCTCAAAGATTACTTGAAGAACAGGTCATTTGCCAAAGAGAATTACTGTCAGGCTGGAGTATCATTACAGCACAGTCATCACAGATTGATACCGGTTATATTGCCCAGCATTTAGTTTCATTACAAACACAAATCGCTGGACAAGGTATGCGAGGTAAGGGAGATGACCTGAGTGACGGATCTGAAGTGAAAAGTGCAAATTTCTTAGATTCGTTAGATAAAAGAGGAGCTACTGCACCAAGATGGAATTTTACAGCCATAAATCCACAAATAATGGAACAATTTCTCGATTATGAATCGCTATATCTTCTTTCAATGGATTTAAATACTCACGGTTTGTTCAGAACCAGAATTTGGAAGCTTAATATTCATAAGCATCAAACATTAAGAAATAGATACATAGAGTGGATGGAGAAAAAAGGGTATCCAAAGTTCCAAAACACTACTGATTATCCTTCTGTAAACTTCCAACTATTTCCACCAAGGAGCGGAACCGATGAAAATTATGCTCGTCACGGAAACGGAAGATCAAATGGTTTTAAACCAATTAAAATATATCTTGAAGGTGTTGATGGCTCTGAGTTGATTTTTAGAGCAGATGAAACTGAAAACGGGAGGATAGAAATTTCAAAATTTTAGAGAGGGCATGCCCTCTCTAAGAAAATTATTTTTGAAACAATAAATGTTCTAGCTCTTCCATTTTTTTATTTAAATGGTCTTCAGCTTTATACTTCATTTCTATAGATTTTTGAAGTTCCATGGATATACTACTTAATTCCCTCATTTTTTCTTCATCTGTTGGAACAGGGATGAGAATTTCTTCCAGTTGTTCTGTTTTTATCCTGTTATGGGATGATGATGTTCCTGAAGTCAGATTCTCAATCTGCTGACTTACACTTTGTAGCCTTAAGGCAGCGACTAAAAAGTAAGGGCTAATACCTTTTAAAGGCCTTAGGATTTCAAATTCTGTCGAACAAACTAGTTTATAGTCAACCTCCGGAACCACTGCCATCCTTGGAATTCTTGGGTTTATTCTTGAAAATATAACATCTCCACTTTCACATAGACGTCCTTTTGATACTGGAACAAAGTTCTCTACTTGCTTAAAGTCAATAGTCCCATCTGGATTTATATGCAGAACACTAATATGTTTTATATTATCACTCACATAATAGCTTTTCCTTTTCTTGGTGACAAAATCAGCAAGTTCGTTTAACTTTTTTATTTCAAAACCATTGGTATTTAGTCGTTCTAACTTTTGAACAGTATCTAGCCTATCCGCATTATAAAAGGATGGGTTTAATATATTATCAATAAGTGATGTATATGGAACCATTGTAATCGATGGAGAAAATGAAAGAATTTCCGGTTCACTGAGATTAGTTTTATTCTTATAATCTTTGTATACTTTTGCTATAGATAGCATTTCGTTATTTCCATCGCTTACCTTTACCGGCACACCAACTTTTTCTTTCACATTATACCCTACATCATTGCATACTGCCATTGCAATTCTTGCTAGTTGAGGCTCGGATTTTTTTATATATAATATAACTGTTTTTGTCCTTGTACCAGCCTGTGCAAAAGTTACAGCAGGCAATTCAATAGTTGACTTTATTTCATAATTATTAATTAGTTCACTCCTAAATTGTTCATAGATTCCTTTTGCTGATACAACACTGTCTGGTAACACTATTACTAAATTTCCACCTGGCTTTAGTAATGTTAAGCATCTATCCAACATCGCTAACTCTGAATTAATAATGGTCTTTTTATCTGCAATTTTAGCAAGTATAGGAAACTTCTCTTTATCGAGAGATGAAAATTCAAACTCCGCGCCAAAAGGTGGGTTAGTAATTATTAAATCAACCTTTCCTATAAACTCATCTATACTACTTTCACCTATTATACTATTTCCAGTATTGATATTTGATACTTCAGCATTTATTAAAAGCATATTAATTTTCGATAATCGAACCATACGGTCTACTTTATCTTGACCAAATACACCCTTGCTTTTAATCTTGTGGATTATTCTATTTTTTGTATGATCATCAAGTTCCGTTTCATCAACTATTTTTGTGATATATTTGATTGCTTCAATTAGCAGTGTTCCTACGCCACAAGTTGGATCCATCACTATAAAATCAGATTCATCACTGGTCAATCTCTCAATGAAATTACCGTCTTTAATAATATCATTGAAAACCATTTCGATAATAGGTTCTGAAATTTCTGCCGGAGTCATATATTGTGCGTCTTCTTTATTATTTCTAAAATTCTCTCTGACAAAGTGACCAAAGCATTCATTAAAAATATCAAAGTCAGAATATGTACCTAAATTAACTAATTGAAGAAAATCAATTTTGCTTATTTCATTAATAAGTTTTTGAGCGAATAAGTTCTCTGAAGGCTGAATATTTAACATTGGATTAGAACCAAAAATATTTGTACCATCATTATTTTTAAACATGTCATCTTGAATACATGATTCAAATAAATCTCTAACAGCTTGGGCAATTTGTGTATCGTCTCCATATTTTTCTAATGCGAAATCTTTAACAAATTTTAAATCGAATTTAACTCCTTTTACAGCTTCAGAATACCCAAGTACTATTAATTTAACAATTTCATCCAGCTTTGAGTTTGAATCATCTAACCGGCCGACTTTATGAAATTCTTCTCTTAATTCTGATAATATCTCATAAAATACGTCATAGTTGAATTTATTATTCATATTTATTTGCCTCCTTGTTTTTGTGTTTGAACACCAAATACTATAACATTAAAAACGCCTTAATTCAAGATTATAATCTTAAATTAAGATTATAATCTTGAATTAAGTTTCTGAGTACATCTATCCTATCTCCTCGACCCTACGAATTTATCTAACCTGTCAACTCAACCCTACACTCATTTTTTACAGTTGACCTATTTCCTCTTAAACAAAAATAAGGGTTTCCAAGGTTAAAAGGCACTGCCATAAATCCGGCAGAAAATTTCCCAACCTTGAAAACCCTTTATTTATCAGTACTTTGAATACCCCTATTTCTCCACCCTTGACATCAAGACAACACACTCAACGTGCCTAGTTCAAGGAAACAAATCCACAATAAAAGAAACCCCCAGCCCCTTAAGATGCCAATACCCACCATCCTTTGCCACTGGTATTTCCGCTGGACAAGTTTGCTGCCAAACCCCTGTGGCCGCCCACGTTCGCATCGGGAGGCAGGGTAAACAACATCGCCATCGGCCCCTTAAAAGCTTGATTACTCTCAGGGTTTGCTGGGGGGGGGTAAAAAAAAGCCCCGTGAGAGAGCTTATTGCTTTCCCACGGGGCATCTTGACCCATTCTATGTCCCCTTTATCAACTAAAGGGTATTACCAAAAAACTGACATCGTTTTACTTAAAAACGGCCGTTAAACTTATCTAAATATCTTATCGGAGTTAACACCAAACTGAACCTTTACCTTATTCTTACCATCAAAGTAATTACTAAATTGATTATACACTAAAAGCATATCAGCGATACTATTAGCTTTCTCAGCATCAACTATACCAGCATGCGAACCTTGGTACCATAACCAAATGCCTTCAGCAGGCGCCTTCTCAATTGTATTATTACTTATCGTGTAATTCTTGAAGTCCTCAGTAGGCATTAAGCCAATAGCTCCATTTTTAACGATATTATTTGTTATCGTTGCGGGACCATTGTTGCTTCCTCCGGCGCCACCAATCGCAACAGTAAACCTATTGTCCGTCACTAGATTGTTGGTAATAGTAATATCGCTTACACCATAGAAATCGATATACCCGGTTTCAACACCATCAATGACTATATTGCTACTCTTTATCTCTATGCTTTCAAATTTTGCTTCATGCTGGTTCAGCGCAACAATGGATACTGGCCTACCAATGTTTCGGATAAGGAGCTTACCGTATTTCCCATCGGCAAGGAGAATGGTCTTAATTTCATCATTATCCAATGCGGCTAACAATTCATCACTATTGCTTACAAGTATTGCTTCATCTATTGTAACAGTTGCTCCAACATCATTTTTAACTTGTATCCCGTCGTCACCAACTACATCTAATTCTGTTTCAGTTATCTCGACTTCTCCCGGCGAATTATTTGCACGAAGCCATATTGGATACTGAGCTGCTAATTTGCTGTCTGATATGGTCATTTTTCCATCTAATTTCTGTATTGCGCCATTAGATCCAGTACGTACTCCATAGAGTTCACCTTCCAAATCAAGATTTGTAATCGTTATGTTGAATGAATTTGGAAGGTTAAATCCTCCTTCACCTGCATTCTCTACTGTGCAGTCTTCAATTGTAACTCCAGTCACAGATGTCAACTGCCCCATACTATGGAGATCAAGCCCTCTGCAATTCTTAAAGGCAAAATTTGTATGACCACCCTTTGCAGCAGCTCTTACCGCAACTACAGTTTTGTTGTTATCTTTATTACCAATAAATGTGCAGTCTTCGATAAAAATATTGTGAGCGTACACGTAGTTTGGAGAATCAATATTGGCTGTCGTAATGATGTCGCCTTCGGTATCTGAGAAATCAAAGGTGAAGCCTCTAATAGTTAGTGTATCTTCAGCTTCATATCTGCCTCCACCATCAATTTTGATTTGATTCTTTAGCACTACTTCTCCTACTGCTTCTAAAGTAATATTTACGCCTTCCTTTTGCACTATATCAATGGAGTCTTCTCCGTGATCTCCTGGATATACTTTTATAGTTGCTACTGTTTCATCTGCTAATGCATCGGATACTGTTTTAAAGAATCCAACTCGCTTACCTGACGCATCAAGTCCTTCTACATTAGTCTCTTCTTGCAGTTCACCATAAATCTTAACCGGAGGATCACCGCAATCCTGGAAGGTATTCACTTGTTCCAGTTGTGTTGCTAAAGTTTCTGCCTCTTGCCTACTCATCACGGTTCCGTCAGCTTTAATCGGCAGATTTAATCCAATACCCTCGCTGCTGCAGCTGTTAAAGGTGTTTCCAGATACGTCTCCTGTAAGGTTAGCTTTGTCGGAGCCTATTCCAGCCACAACATCACTGATGATGTTGTCCGTTGCCGTCAATACGCTGCCCGGATTCAAGTAAATTCCTGTTGTAAAGTTGCTGATCTCTGAATCTTTTACGGTCAGTTCTACGTTATAACCTGTCTCGATACCAACTTTTGCGTCTGTAGTTCCAACTATTTGGACATCCTCTAAAACAACCCCTGTTACGTTTGCCGGTACATAGACCCCGATGTTGCCTGAAGTCGCCGGTATGGTCGTGGAGTTAATTGTACCACTCTTGATGGTCAAAGGCTTATTAACCACAAATCCATCAAAACTACCTAATATAAGGATAGTATCGTTATCTTTAGCAGCTTTGACAGCATTCTCTATGGAGTTGGCGTATTCATTGCCCTTATCGTCTACAAAGAGCTTACCATCTTTAGCAGAAACTTTGAGAAGCTGATTTTCCACATAGGCCCCATTATTCTTAGCACTAATGGTGGCGATATCTTTGTAGTAGGGGCTGTCCGTCTGCTTATTGGCAATAATAGCAATATCTACTGCGTTATCTGCAAAGGTATTCCCCTCAAGAGTCAGGTTATAGTTAACACAGATAACCCACCCTCTTGTATTCTTCACAAAGTTATTTGCAACTGTTCCGGTGCATTCTAGGTATCCCGGCTGTCTCAAGCTTTCAAAGTAATTCCCTTCAATAGTAAGGCCTGAGACTCCCGCATTGGGCACTATAGCCCTGGTAGTTTCAGAATCATCCTGCTCATATTGGCCTACGAACTTCGAATTCTTAATAGTTGCATCGTTAGCGGTTATTGTGACAAGATGTTGGTTAGTCTTATCTTCCTTATCAATAAAGATGCCATCTAAAGTTGCTGCTGCACTAAGGGTGAAAACTGGGTTGCCGCCCCAGGTTTTAATTTTGCTAGCAAAGTCCATTACTCCCTTGATAGTAATTGCCTTGTTGATATTAATCGTGTCCTTGACTTCGTAAGTCCCTTGCCCAACCAAAATGGTATCTCCATCGTTTGCCCCAATAACAGCTGCCTGAATTGTGTCGTATTCATTCCCCGTCCGCTGATTGTATACTTTCCCTTCTTCAGGTACCATAATCTTGTTGCCGATAACCTGGCTGCCATCTAGAAAAGTGTTTAATGGGAAAAAATCATTGAGGTCTATAACCATATATTTAGGTCCATCAGGATTGTGTATGTTACCTCCAATATCAACATTAGTAAACTCGTTGTTTTCTATATCTAATAAGTCTGAGTATATTGGTTGATGTAACGAAATTCCGATTGTCTCTACACCTGAACTTGCTCCGGCACCATCAACTGTATTGTTAATAATTTTTGCACTAGGTAAATCACCAGTAACTAATGGACCTCCATCACCAAAGGTTTCTACCCTTATACCATACCATACTGTTTCTACAGCATCATTAGGACTCTCGATTGCATTAACTGTATTGTTATTAAATACCCATTCGCCTGCTCTTCGATAAGCCCCATTAAACCAGATTCCTCTATACCAAGCTTCTATCTCATTATCTTCAACAACTCCACCAACAGAGTGATGATATGGCTGTACTGTTAATCCATTCTTTACGTTCTCAAATTTGTTTAATCTAGCTACTCCTGATGATCCTTGAATATATAGCGCAAAGTTCCCAATCGGCTTATTCTTAAAGAGATTGCCCTCTATAAGAAAACCAACATTGAAGCCTTTACTTGAGCTTTCAGGAGTTAATCTCATTTGCGTTAGGCTAAAACCTTCAAATACATTGTTTTTAATAAGCAAATTATCACCTTTTGCAAGTATAGCCTCCAGGTTCCCCGATGTTTTTCCACCATCTTGGAAATAAAGCCCTTTTATTTCAACATCATCAGATAAGATTCTTATCAGTTTCTCATCCTCAATATCATCCGGATAAGTTATTACTGCTTCGCCATTTCGCTGGCCATATCCTTCAAATACTGCGTTCGGCCCTAACAATGTCAATGGCTTATCAATAACCAGTTGCTCCTCATATATACTCGGTGCCACCGCTATTACGTCACCGTTTTCAGCCTCATCAATTACCTCCTGAATGCTACCATTTGCAGGAACTAGCAAATCGCCGACAATAACCTGTTTTGTTGCTTTTTTGGTGCTGTCGGCAGCAGATGTTACTATGATGGTAGCTGTTCCACCCGCTATAGCTGTTACTTCACCATTTTCATCTACTGTTGCTACACTCTCATCACTTGATGACCAAGTAACCCTCTTATTGGTAGCATTCGAGGGGCTTACAGTTACTGCAATTGTTTCGGTTTGACCAACTTTCAGTAACATGATATCCGGATCAACACTAATAGCACTTA
>CAYZPB010000032.1:0-11095 GCA_964480445.1 uncultured Caryophanales bacterium | reverse complement strand
GTGATGAGATGAGAATAAAACTAGATAAAGATGTTTTGACAGATAATAATCTTGCTGCTGACTTTAATAGAAACAAGTTCAAAAAAGCAAAAACCCTTGTAATCAACCTAATGAGTTCACCGGGTGCTGGCAAAACTACCTTATTAGAACGGACAATTGAGGCGCTCAGCGGAGAATTTGAAATAGGAGTAATTGAAGGTGACTTAGCAACAGAACGGGATGCTGATCGGATTCGTGCGCTTGGTGCACAAGCAATTCAAATCAACACACATGGGGGTTGTCACTTAGATGCTCGAATGATTGCAAAAGTGCTCCCTGAGTTTGATTTAGAACAGATTGACATTCTTTTTATCGAGAACGTGGGTAATCTAGTCTGTCCATCTGGCTATGACTTAGGACAAAAGCACAAGGTGGCGGTACTAAGTGTTCCAGAAGGCAATGACAAAATTCCTAAGTATCCGACAATGTTTAACCGGACAGAACTAGTCCTCTTAAATAAAATTGATTTACTACCTTATTTAGATTTTAATGTCGAGGAAGCAATTTCTGACCTTAAGGGGATTAACCCTGATTCAAGCCTAATTCCTCTCTCCTCAACAACAGGTGAGGGAATTGAAGATTGGTTTGCTTGGCTTAGAAAAGCCTATCAAAATGTTTAATGCAAAAGAAATTAAAGTTATTGGACGAGTTCAAGGAGTTGGATTTCGTCCTTTTATCTATTCACTAGCAAACAAGTATCAAATAAGGGGAACCGTGCAGAATAATATGGACGGTGTTTTGATTCGGGCTGAAGGTCTTATAGAAAACATTGACTTAATGACCAAGGCAATAAGAGAAGACGCTCCTCGGTTAGCTAAGATTGAAACTATTGAGCTAAAAGAGATTGAACATAAAAATTATCCAGATTTTGAAATTATAGCTAGCGAAACGGTGGGTGACTCCTCATTAGTCATACCAATTGATTCAGCGGTCTGCGATGATTGTACAAGAGAAATGAAGGATCCCGATAATTTTCGTCATAACTATCCCTTTATTAATTGTACACAGTGTGGCCCACGCTATACAATAATTGAGAGCTTACCCTATGATCGTGAGCGAACAGCAATGAGAAAATTTCAGATGTGTGAAAGATGTGCAGAAGAATATAATGATATTTCTGATCGACGACATCATGCGCAACCAATTGCCTGTGATCTTTGTGGTCCTGAAATACAGCTAATAGATATGGACGAAAAAATTATTGGAAACAAAGAGGGTGCAATCGCAACAACTAAAAAACTTTTACTCAACGGTGCAATTGTAGCGATTAAGGGAATTGGGGGCTATCACTTAGCATGCGACGCAAGGAATAAAGCCGTTATAAACGAATTACGGAGGCGTAAGAATCGGCCTAGACGCCCCTTGGCAGTTATGAGCGCTAGTCTTCAGATTGCTAACGAAATTTGTTATATCAACGATAAAGAACTAAAACAACTACAATCTTCAGCAGCACCGATTGTAGTACTTAAACAAAAGGAAGAGAACAAATTGCCGAGCTCACTAACCCCTGGAATGTGTACCTTGGGCGTCATGTTACCATACGCCCCGCTGCATCACTTGATAATCGATGAAATAGATTTACCTCTTCTTGTTATGACTAGCGCTAATCCATCTGGGATGCCGATTCTTTATAAGGATACTGAGGCAATTACCTACTTAGCAGGCATTGCTGATTATGTGCTGACTTCAAATCGCGAAATACTTCACCCTTTAGATGACTCAGTATTGCAAGTTTATGACCAGGAAATTTGTTTTTTCCGTAGGTCTCGTGGTTATGTGCCTGACCCTATTTTTACTGACGAAAAAGTCGATAGCATCATGGCTCTTGGCGGACAACAGAACAACGTCTTTGCGATTGGTAGAAACAACCAGATTTTTTTAGGTCCGCATATTGGTGATATGAAAAGCACTGAGATTATAGATTTCTTTAATTCTGAATCCCAGCATCTGTTAAAATGGATGGGAACCAAACCTAAAAAGATCAGTATCGACCTTCATCCACAGTATGAGACAAGAAAACTTGCTGAGCAATTTTCAACTGAAATCGTCGAGGTCCAGCATCATCATGCACATCTTGCAGCTTGTCTAGAAGATAACAGAGTAAAGGAAGCAAGTTTTGGATTAATTTTAGACGGCACTGGATATGGACCAGATGGAAACATTTGGGGCTATGAGCTTTTATATGGAGATGCAAGCAGGTACGAAAGGCTTGCCCATCTTAAATATACACCGCTTCCAGGTGGCGACAGAGCGGTAGAGGAGCCGTGGAGAAATGCGAGCGGAATGTTGATCGAATATTTTGGTGAGCAAGGTAAAAGCATTGCTAATAAATTATTTGCTGACAAATCTTACGAAATTGATATAATAAATAACATGATAGTTAATGGGATTAATACGCCCTATGCGGGAACCTGTGGTAGGTTATTTGATGCTGTCAGCGCGATGCTTGGAATCTGTGAAATTGCAAGCTATGATGGTGAAGCAGCGATCTTACTATCAGAAATGATGTATCAATCGAGGAAAAAAGAAATGCCATATAATTATCAGATTGAACAGGTTGATGGCATTTATGAAATAAACTATGCAGAAATGATTAAGCAAATCATTGATGATTTAGATGCTAATAGAGAAATTTTAGAAGTCGTTACTGCCTTCCATGATACAATTGTTGAAGTTGCTTACAATCTAGTTAATTTAGTGATTCAAGATCGCCCGCAGCTTAAGCGAAATATCGCTTTATCAGGTGGAAGTTTTCTAAATAGATATTTAGCAGAAAACATTCGAAAAAAATTTGAAAGTAACAACTTTAATGTTTTTTTACACAATGAAATACCCTGTGGTGACGGTGGCTTGGCTTTTGGCCAATTAATTGTTGCTGCTAATCAATAGATAAAAAGAGGAGGAGAAGGTATGTGTGTAGGAGTACCAGCAAAAGTTATTTCTTTAACAGAATTTAGTGCAGAGGTTGATGTTATGGGTTCAAAAATGAATGTTGGAATTATTTTTGTGCCTGAGGTTGAGATTGATGATTATGTTATTGTTCACGCTGGACAAGCAATGAAAATTATAGATGAGGAGTACGCATTGCTCAGCATGGAGGAGTGGAGGAGAGTAGTTGATGCTAGAGAGACAAGAACTAATTGATTTTCCTTCAAACCCTGAACTAGCTAAAAAGTTTTTAGAAAAATTAAAAGAAGTATCGCTTCAATACCAAGAAAAATTTGGTAGACGACCGGCAATAATGGAGGTCTGTGGAAGTCATACAATGGCACTGGCAAGAACCGGCCTGAAAACAATTTTGCTGGATTACATTAATCTTATTTCAGGACCAGGCTGTCCAGTCTGTGTTACTGATCAGGTTTCAATTGACGCTATGATTGAATTAGCAGAGAGTGATAATCGAATAATCTGTTCTTTCGGAGATATGATACGGGTACCAGGTACTAAGAGGTCCTTAATGGAGTCCAAAACTACTGGTAGAGATATACGTGTCGTCTATTCTCCCCTAGATGCGATTACGATTGCTGAGGAAAATCCTGACAAAGAGGTTGTATTCTTAGGGATTGGCTTTGAAACTACAATTCCAATTCTTGCTGCTGCATTAAAAGTTGCTGATGAAAAAAAAGTAAAGAATTTTTCAATGTGGGTTACAACTAAACTTGTTGAACCAATCCTTAGAACGCTACTAGACAGTGGAAAGGTAAAAATTGATGCCTTCCTTTTACCTGCACACGTTTCGATAGTCTTAGGGAAAAACAGCTATGATTTTTTAGTCGATGAATACAGTGTGCCAGGCGTTATCTCTGGTTTTGAATCAGTTGAAATGATTAGTGGCTTATATCTACTTGTCAAAATGTTGTTAAATGAGGAAGTAGAAGTAATCAATGACCACAAAAAAATTGTTACTGATGAAGGAAATACTCATGCCCAGGATCTAATGTATAAGTATTTAGAACCAGTAGATGAGGCGTGGAGAGGCATTGGCGTTATCAAAAACAGTGGTCTTGATATTAAAAATGAGTATGAGCATTTAAATGCGAAAAAGAGATTCAATATTGAAGTAGGCGAACCGAAGAAGACAAAATGTCGCTGTGGCGAGGTTATCAGCGGATTAATTTCACCTAACGAGTGTTCATTATTTGCTAAAGCTTGCCATCCAACAAATCCGATTGGTCCTTGTATGGTTTCAACTGAGGGAAGTTGCGCTGCTTACTACCAATATATGAGGGAGGACTAAAATGATTGAAAAAATAAGCCTAGCCCATGGAGATGGCGGCGAGTTATCACATAAATTAATTCAAGAAGTATTTGTGGATGCTTTCAAGCACTTTGAACAATCCAAACTCGATTCTGCTATCTTAAATTGTGAAACAAATAAAATAGCAATCTCGACTGATACCTTTGCGGTGAAACCAATATTTTTTCCTGGAGGAAATATTGGTAAATTAGCAGTTGCTGGAACAGTTAATGATATTGCTGTTAGTGGTGCAGTTCCGCGTTATCTTACTTCCGGCTTTCTAATTGAGGAGGGCTTTCCTTTACAGGATTTAATTAAAATCGTTGAAGCAATGGCTGCTGAGGCGAAAAAGGCGAATGTAACAATTATTGCTGGAGATACAAAAGTTGTTGAAGCAGGCAATGCCGATGGAATCTACATTAATACAACCGGCCTAGGTTTCATTGAAGAGGATCGGATTGCTCCTGAGAAGATGACAGCGGGAGACTCAATCATTGTTAGTGGCACAATTGGTGACCACGGTATTGCAATCTTAGCAGCTAGAGGTGATCTAGGTATTAAAACTGATGTGTTGAGTGATTGTGCTAGTTTGAATGCGATGATTGATGCTGTACTTCAAAATAGTGACAATGTGCGTTTAATGCGTGATCCAACGCGTGGTGGTTTAGCTACTACGCTAGTAGAAATCTGTGAAGATTTCCATGTTTCAATGGAGATTAATGAAGAAGATATACCAGTGAAACGAGAGGTACAAGGAGCCTGTGACATACTTGGTTATGACCCAGTTTATATTGCAAACGAAGGCAAAATTATTTTTATAGTTGCAAAAGAAGACGAACAGAACATACTTGACGCTTTGCACAAGTTTGAGGAAGGCGCTAATGCACAAGTGATTGGGCAGATAACAGACGGCAACAACGGAAAATTGTTTTTGCGAACGGATTTAGGTACAACTAGAAGATTAAATCGTCTATCAGGGATCTTATTACCAAGAATTTGTTAACTTTATTACATTAATAGTATAATTTAATGCTATAATCTGTAGTATGATAGCATTAGTAAATGATTTGCTTTTTGATAGCATTTGGAGGCGGAAGACATGTCCGAAATCGGAGCAAAATTAAAAGAACAAAGAATGGCAAAAGGATTGTCGATTGAAGATGTCCAGAATGCTACTAAGATTAGGTCATGGTATATAGAAGCAATCGAAGAGGGGAAGTTTGAAAAACTACCAGGAAAGTTTTATGAAAAATCTTTCATTCAATCCTATGCTGATCTAGTTGAATTGGATTCGGAAATCTATCAACAGTACCTAAATGAGAATGAGCCAATCAAGTTGGGTGAACAGCTAGAAAAGTCAGAAACATATAAACCAAAATCTACTGTATTTCATTCGGTCCGTGACTTGTTTAGAAAGCCTCTATTTTATGTTTTACTGCTACTAATTGTAATAGTTTTTTACATCGGTATAACAATTCTCACTGATGGAGACAATAATAATTCCAATCAATTTACTAATCGACCGCCAAGTCAGGGACAGGAAGAACCTCAAGGTGTGGTACCAGACAATAATGATGATGGAAATGACATTACTGATTCTACAATCGTTATTAATATGTTAGAGGGAACAGTTTTAAATCAAGAAGTTTATCAAATTGTTTCTGAAAACAATGAATTATATTTGGACTTTGAATTGACTGGTCCGTCTTGGATATCAATCAAGGAAGAAAGTGCTGATGGAAGAGAACTTTTTGTGCAGACACTCACTCCACAAGTGGAATTTGAAAAAATCAAACTAGATCGTACCCTTTATTTACATATTGGGAACGCGCGGAATATAGATATTTTAATTAATGACGAAAAGATTGAACTTGGAGATGAAAAGGTTGTTAAACGCGTTACACTTAAACGCGAAGAATAATATTGGCTCGAATAAAAGGAGACTTATATATAAGTCTTCTTTTTCTAGTGAATAAAAGGAGTATCGGATAATATGAAGGTCTATTTAGAGACGCTTGGCTGTGATAAAAACTTAGTTGATTCAGAAATCATTTTAGGACAGTTGGACAAGAGTCTTTTTACAATAACTGAGCAGCTAGCTGAGGCTGACATCGCTATAGTAAACACTTGCGGTTTTATTCTGGATGCTAAAGTTGAATCTATTGACAGTATACTCGAGCTGGCCGATTATAAAAATCAGGGCAAGTTAAAAACTCTGCTGGTGGTCGGCTGTCTTAGCCAACAATACTCAGAGGATTTATTAAAGGAAATAGACGAAATTGATGGACTTATTGGCACCAATGAATATCTCCAGATTAATGAATTTATTTTGGCAGCATTGGCAGGCGAAAAACCGGTTATAAAAAATAAAGAATTATTTACATATGCTGAACCATTAGAACGTCATCAACTAACACCGAGGCATTATCGTTATCTAAAAATCGCTGAGGGATGTAATAATCACTGCACTTTTTGTGTTATTCCGTTAATAAGAGGCTCATATCGCAGTAGAAGTATTGAAACAATCCTTGCGGAGGCCAAAGAGTCAGTTAACCAAGGTGCAAAAGAATTAATACTTGTCGCACAAGATTCTGCATATTATGGAATCGATCTTTATAATAAACCGATGCTGTCTAAATTAATTAATGAGCTAGCTGAGATTCCTGGTCTTCATTGGCTTAGAGTACTATATTTATATCCGGGTGGAATTGACCAAGAGCTAATAGACACTTTTGCGAACAATAAAAAACTTGTGAAATATATCGATATGCCATTGCAACATAGCGAGCAACATCTTCTTAAGCGGATGGCCCGTCCAAACTTTCAAGCAGATATTCGTCAGTTAATCACTAAACTACGAAAAGAAATTCCAAAAGTAGCGATTCGTACTTCTTTAATAGTTGGCTTTCCCGGTGAAACCGACGAGGATTTCGAAAATTTATGTTTGTTTATTAAAGAGATAAAATTCGATCGCCTCGGTGTATTTACTTATTCTGATGAGGAGGCTTCTTCTTCATACAAGTTTAAAGACAAGGTCTCGGAACTAGAAAAAGAAAGAAGAGCTACGGTAATTATGAATCTACAGAATAAGATAGCAGCTGAAAATAATTCTAGTTTTGTTGGGACAGTTCAAGATGTAATTATCGACAGCTATGATGAGAAAAATAATATTTATATTGGAAGAACTGAATACGATGCCCCCGAGGTTGACGGTAAAGTATTTATTAGCAATCTAAAGGCAAAGATTGGCGATATTAAAGCTGTTAGGATAACTCACTCTTATGATTATGATTTAGTTGGGGAGGGAATAGATGATGAACTTGCCAAATAAAATTACAGTAACGCGAATACTGTTAGTACCCTTTGTGATTTTATTTATTCTAGTTGACTTTGAATTAGGTAACATAAGCTATGGTGACAATTTTCTTGCTTATGAACATATAATAGCTTTGGCAATCTTCTTATTCGCTGCTGCCACAGATGGAATTGACGGATATATTGCACGAAAAAGGAACCTTGTTACTAACCTTGGCAAGTTTCTCGACCCCTTAGCTGATAAACTACTTGTCATTACAAGTTTAATTGCGCTGGTTGAAATTAGTCGAATATCCGCCTGGATCGCGATTATTATTATAACGCGCGAGCTTGCGGTAACGGGTTTACGACTACTTGCAGTAGCTGATGGTAAAGTTATCGCGGCAAGTAAACTTGGTAAATGGAAAACAGCTACACAAATTATCGCAATTTCATTATTGATTATCAATAATTATCCATTTGTACTTTATGGTTTACCTTTGGCTGATATATTCATCTGGCTAGCAGTAATTATTACCGTAATCTCTGGTCTTGACTATTTTTATAAGAATCTTCATGCATTTAAAGAGCAGCCACAAAATATAAATAAAATGGTTATCAAAAAACTACAAGATGAGAGATTATCACTAGCTACTGCAGAAAGTATTACTGGCGGTTTAATCAGTAATTTGCTGATTGACGTTGATGGTAGCTCCTCAGTCTTTTATGGTGGCATCGTCGCTTATAATAATCAGATTAAAAACAGTATCTTAGGCGTTAAAAATGCAACTTTGAATACTTTTGGATCCGTTAGCCAGGAGACAGCGATTGAGATGGCTGATAATATTTGCGAACTTTACAAAACTGATCTAGGTCTTGCAGTAACTGGTATTGCTGGTCCAGAAACAACTGAGGGGAAGCCGATTGGCATGGTTTTCTGTGCAATAAGTATGAAAGATCATGAAACTATATGTTACGAATTGAGTTTAAGTGGTTCTCGTGAAGAGATTAAAATGGCGACTGCTAATCAAGCGATGACATTATTATATGAATATATTTTAAAAATTGATATATAAATGGGAATATACGTCCGTAAACACTTGTAGTTTATTCCAATTCATTGTATAATTGGAATAATTACACATTTAAAATCACGCAACTTGATTTTAAATTAAAAATTAGTAAGGAGTGAATATTTTGACAGATCGTAAAGCAGCATTGGATTCGGCAATGCGCCAGATTGAGAAGCAGTTTGGCAAAGGCTCTATTATGAAACTTGGTGATAACATTTCATATTTAAATGTTGAAGTTATTTCAAGCGGTTCATTAGCTCTTGATATAGCATTAGGAATTGGAGGATACCCAAGAGGACGTGTTATAGAAATTTATGGCCCAGAATCTTCGGGTAAAACTACTGTTGCATTACATGCAATTGCAGAAATTCAAAAAAGTGGAGGTACCGCAGCTTTTATTGACGCCGAACATGCTTTAGATCCACAATATGCTAAAAGATTAGGTGTAAACATTGATGAATTATTGCTATCACAACCTGACACAGGTGAACAAGCATTGGAGATTGCGGAGGCATTGGTAAGAAGTGGCGCTGTTGATATGGTAGTCATTGATTCCGTAGCGGCTTTGGTACCACGTGCTGAAATCGACGGTGAAATGGGTGACTCACATATTGGACTACAAGCGAGACTAATGTCACAGGCTTTAAGAAAATTATCTGGCACAATTAATAAATCTAAGACAATCGCAATCTTTATCAATCAGATTCGTGAGAAAGTGGGCGTAATGTTCGGAAATCCAGAGGTTACTCCTGGTGGCAGGGCCTTAAAATTCTACAGTACTATCCGCCTTGAAGTACGGCGTGGTGAGACAATTAAACAAGGGGATAATATGATTGGCAATCGAATGAGATTGAAGGTTGTAAAAAATAAGGTTGCACCACCTTTCAAGCAGGCGGAAGTTGACCTAATGTACGGTTTGGGAATGTCTCAGGTTGGCAGTATTTTAGATATTGGCGCAGATTTAGATATTATAACTAAGAGTGGTGCCTGGTATTCTTATAAAGACCAACGAATCGGGCAAGGTAGAGAAAATGCAAAGCAATATCTAATTGAACACCCTGAAATAGCTAATACCGTCGAAACAGAAATCCGCAAAACTTATGAGCTTGAGATAATAGAAAGCGAAAATCCGCCTAAAGAGAAGAGTAAAGATAAGAGTAAAGCTGAGAGTAAAGCTGAAAATAAAAACGAAAAATAATTTAATTTAAATTCGTTAGAGCTAGTTAAAGATTTAACTAGCTCTATATTAAAATTAATTACTAATTTGTTCAAAAATTCAATAGGGGTAAGGTGGATGAACAAGGAAAATATAATTACAAGAATCGAAAAACAACAGAAGCGGAATCGTTATAATATCTATATCGATGATGAGTATAAGTTTTCTGTAGATGAAGATATCTTAGTAAAATATCGGTTATTAAAAGAACGCGAGATACTACCACAAGAAATAGAAATAGTGATCGAGAAGGATCAGTTTAATAAGATGTATCAGCGCGTATTAAAATACATAAGTTTTAAGAGCCGGACAGAAAAAGAAGTATCTAATTATCTGCTGGCTAAAGAATATTCGGAAAATCAGGTGCAACAGGTGCTACAACTGTTGAAAGATACAAACTTTATAAACGACTCCTTATACGCAGATAACTATGTTAAGGAACGAATCTCTTTAAATCCAAAAGGAAGAAAATTGCTTGCTTACGAATTAAAACTAAAAGGAATCAAGCAGGAAACTATTGAGAAAAGCCTTGAGCAGCTTGACGATCAACTTGAACTTGACTTAGCATACCAGCTTTTAGTCAAACGAAGTAAGAGCATCCGAATTGACGATTGGAATAAATTACATAATCGGCTTGGCAGCTATTTGCAACGAAGAGGGTTTAGCTACTCAGTTTGTAGACAAGCCTTAGATTTACTAAAAGCAAATATCCTTGACAATAATAGTAAATAATAATAGTATTTATATGTGTATTTTATTAATGTTGTATAGTTTTTGTACATTTAATGTAACTTTAAAACGATTTGTGAAAAATTATCTTCAATATTAGATTTAAAAATTCAAATAGTAAGTATCTGGAGGTGTTTTAATGGGACCACTTGATATCCTCCCAATACTTGCGGCAGCTATAGTATTTTTTATTGTAGGTTATTTTATAAGAAAATCCATTGCTGAGGCTAAAATTTCGAGTGCAGAGGAAGAGGCTAAAAGAATACTCGAATCGACTTTCCGTGAGGCAGAAGCTGAAAAAAAGGAAATCATTATCGAAGCAAAGGGCGAGGCATACAAAATCAAGAGTGATGCCGATAAAGAATATCGCGAACGTCAAGTAGAGACTCAACGTCTTGAAAACAGGTTGCTACAGAGGGAAGACGCAATTGACAAAAAAATAGAGACCTTAGATAAAAGAGAAGAGTCACTTATTGAAAAAGAAAAAACTATAACTGAAACGCAAGT
>CAYZPB010000031.1:0-11460 GCA_964480445.1 uncultured Caryophanales bacterium | reverse complement strand
TTTTAAAACGTGAAGGTTTTATTCGAGATGCTGAGTATATAGAAGATACTAAACAGGGAATAATTCGTGTCTTTCTTAAATATGGACCGAATAATGAAAGAGTAATAACAGGTTTGAAAAGAATTAGTAAGCCAGGCCTAAGAGTTTATGCGAAAAACAATGAGGTTCCAAGAGTGCTTGGAGGGCTAGGCATTGCAATTATTTCGACATCACAAGGTGTTCTGACTGATAGAGAGGCTCGTAGTAAACAAACTGGCGGAGAGGTACTTGCGTACATCTGGTAGTAGACTTAAATCCGAATGGAGGTGTAGGAATGTCTCGGATAGGAAAAGAAGCAATTGTAATTCCTGATGGAGTAAAGGTTGAAATTAAGGGTTCTGAGGTTACTGTTACAGGTCCTAAGGGCACACTTACGAAAACCTTTAATCCTGAATTGACATTAGAGATTGAAGAAAATCAACTAACCGTGAAAAGACCAAGTGATAATAAAAAACATCGCTCATTACACGGTACAACTAGAAGTATAATTAATAACATGGTTGAGGGCGTAAATAAAGGTTTTGAAAAGAGACTTGACTTAATTGGTGTTGGTTATCGGGTAATGAAATCAGGTGCTAATATCACTTTAAATGTTGGCTACTCACATCCAATCGAGTTTACACCAGAGGACGGTGTAGAGCTTGAAGTGATAGACAATAATAAAATTTTGGTTAAAGGTATTGATAAGGAACGCGTTGGTGCGGTAGCAGCAAATATCCGTTCTGTTCGCGAACCTGAACCTTACAAAGGAAAAGGTATTAGGTACGCTGACGAGCGCGTTCGTCTCAAGGTTGGTAAGACTGGTAAATAATGTTTCGTTTTAACGAAGGGAGTGAACCCGGTTGATAAAAAAAGTTGACAGAAATAAGGTTCGTTTAAAAAGACATCTTAGAATCAGAAAAAATTTATATGGCACAGTAGAAAGACCACGTTTAAATGTATTTCGATCTGCCAAACATATATATGCTCAGCTAATCGATGATGTTAATCATCAGACATTAGTTTCAGCTTCAACCTTAGATCCAGAGTTTAAAGGCAAGCTGGAAAGTGGAGCAAATATTGAAGCAGCTAAACTTATTGGTGAGTCTATCGCAAAAAAAGCTGTTGATAAAGGTTATAAAACTGTAGTTTTTGACCGCAGTGGTTATTTATACCATGGTAGAGTTAAGGCTTTAGCCGACTCTGCACGTGAAAATGGGCTTCAATTCTAGCCAAACAAGTTAGGAGGGAAAAAGATGCAAATTAATCCAAACACTCTTGATTTACAGGAGAAGGTTGTTCATATCAACCGCGTAGCGAAGGTAGTTAAAGGCGGAAGGCGCTTTAGTTTCAGTGCGCTGGTGGTTGTTGGTGATAAAAATGGATATGTAGGAGCAGGACTTGGCAAAGCCTCTGAGGTTCCTGATGCAATAAGAAAAGCGATTGAAGATGCTAAAAAGAATCTAATTCATGTACCGATTGTGGGAACAACAATTCCTCATCAGATCAATGGAATAGCTGGCGCAGGAAATGTGTTTTTAAAACCGGCATCTGAGGGTACTGGAGTTATTGCAGGTGGGCCAGTGCGTGCAGTACTTGAATTAGCAGGAATTGAAGATATTTTAACTAAATCTCTAGGTTCTTCAAATGCAATGAGCATTGTTAACGCTACGATCAATGGTTTATTAAATCTTAAGCGCGTAGAAGAGGTTGCTAAGCTTCGTGGAAAAACTGTTGAAGAGCTTTTAGGATAGGAGGAAATATCATGGCAAAAGCTAAAAAGATTGAAGTTACTTTGAAGCGTAGTCCAATTGGAAGTCCAAAGAATCAGAAGGTTATTGTTCAAACATTAGGATTGCGCAAACTAAATCAGACTGTGATTCATAATGATAACTCAACAATTCGTGGAATGGCTGCTAAAGTGAGTCACCTTGTTGAGGTAAAAGAACTTGATAAATAAATTAATAGTAAGACTAGGGAGGTGTACTTATGAAGTTGCATGAATTAAAACCTGCTGAAGGTTCACGTCATAAAAAGAAACGCTCAGGTCGTGGGATGGCATCTGGACATGGAAAGACTTCTGGTCGTGGGCATGATGGGCAGAATGCACGTTCTGGCGGCGGTGTTAGACTAGGCTTTGAGGGTGGGCAGAACCCATTAGCACGTCGTTTACCTAAGCGTGGTTTTTCAAATTTCACACGTAAAGAGTACGCAATTGTAAACCTGGACACTTTAAATAACTTTGATGAAGGTACTGTCGTTACACCGGAGTTACTTATAGAGAAAGGTTATGTTAAACAGATAAAAAATGGAGTAAAAGTGCTAGGCAATAAAGAGATTAATGTTGCACTAGTTGTACAGGCAAATAAATTTTCAAAAACTGCCGTTGAGAAAATAGCTGCTGCAGGCGGCAGGACTGAGGTGATTTAATGTTTAAAACGCTTTCCAATATTCATAAAGTTAAAGACTTGAGAAATAAAATATATTTCACAATGTTGATGTTGGTTGTGTTTCGAATTGGTAGCTTTATTCCGGTCCCAAATATTAATAGCAGCGTTTTAGCAGACTTATCAGAAAGAGATTTTCTTGGTCTACTAAACACTTTCTCAGGCGGTGCCTTAGGTAACTTTTCTATCTTTGCAATGGGTATTATGCCATATATTACAGCTTCAATTATTATGAATCTGTTAGCAATGGATGTTGTACCACTATTTGCAAGATGGGCACGTGAAGGTGCTGATGGTCGACGCAAGATGTCACAAGTGACACGATATCTAACGATCGCCCTAGGTTTCATTCAAGCGATTGGTTTTTCAATCAGCTTTAATGGGATGTATCCAGGACTTGTAGTCAATCCAGGCTTTAGCACCTATGCTATTATTACAATCGTTTTAACTGCTGGTACCGCATTTTTAATGTGGCTTGGTGAGCAGATTACAGAAAAGGGTATCGGAAATGGTATTTCAATTATTATCTTTGCTGGTATTGTTGCTGGATTCCCGGATCAGATTCGTGCAATTTTTGCAACTCAGCTAGCAGGCGGTTCGGAAGCTATTTTCTTAACTGTCGTTAAAGCAATAATTCTTATTGCTGTGATTATTGCGATTGTAGCAGGAGTAATTTTTGTAACGCAAGGAACTAGAAGGATCCCTGTAAACTATGCGAAGAGAGTTGTTGGCCGCAAGATGTATGGTGGGCAATCAACTTATATTCCATTAAAAGTTAACTCTGCAGGAGTTATCCCAGTTATCTTTGCGATTGCATTACTTATGTTCCCGCCAACGATTGCGCAATTCTGGCAAGGAAGAGTAGTTGCAGATTGGATTATCAACAACTTTACTTATAATTCTCTTTTCGGTGCGATTTTCTATATGCTAATGATTATTGGTTTTACATATTTCTACACATATGTACAAGTAAATCCAGAGAATCTGTCGGAAAACATGAGAAAAAATGGTGGTTTTATCCCGGGTATTAGACCAGGACAAGCAACTACCAAATATATTTCAAATATTCTAAATCGTATTACATTAACAGGCGCTTTATTCTTAGCAGCAGTGGCAATTTTACCAGTTATATTTACTTCGTTTACGGACTTGCCTCAATCAGTACAGATTGGTGGCACATCACTACTAATCGTTGTTGGGGTAGCACTTGATACAATGAAACAAGTAGAGTCTCAATTAATGAGTCGCCATTATGATGGGTTTATTAAGAAGTAGAGCAATTGGCTATTTGCGATTAGATTGTATGGAGGTTTAGTAATGAATATAATTTTAATGGGGTTGCCAGGTGCTGGTAAAGGTACACAGGCTGAAAAGATAGTTGAGGAATTTAATATTCCACATATTTCAACTGGCGACATGTTTAGAAATGCACTTAAAGAAGGAACAACAATGGGTATTAAAGCGCAGAAATACATGGACAAGGGCTTACTTATCCCGGATGAGATAGTTGTTGGACTTGTTGCGGAACGTCTTAGCAAAAAAGATACTGCGAACGGCTTTTTATTAGATGGATTTCCGCGGACTGTTGCACAGGCTGTCGCTTTAGATGAAATGTTAGCAGAACTGAACAGGAAAATTGACTATGTAATTAATATCGACGTTGAAAAAGAATCGCTGATTGCACGATTAACAGGCAGGCGCATATGCAGAGTCTGTAGTGCCTCATATCATACGATTTTTAAAGCTACGAAAGCTGAAGGTCTTTGTGACAAATGTGGTGGTGAGTTACATCAGCGCGATGATGACACCGAAGAAACAGTTACTACAAGGTTAGATGTCAATATTAAGCAGACGCAACCTTTATTAAGCTATTATGAAGCTAAAGGTGTTCTTCGTACTGCAGATGGAAATAAAGAGATTGATGCTGTATATGCTGATGTTAGATCAATCTTAAAGGGCGAGGCGAACAAGAAATAATGATTATATGTAAGATTGAGCATGAAATCACGTTAATGCGTGCAGCAGGCAAAATTGTAGCAGAAACTCATCAGCTGCTTGCGGAGGCTATAAAGCCAGGTATAACAACGCATGAACTTGATCAACTTGCTGAAGCATATATTAAAAAACAGAATGCTTTTCCTTCTTTTCTTGGTTATGGTGGTTTTCCAGCGAGCATTTGCGCCTCAGTTAATGAGGAGCTAGTGCATGGCATCCCAAGTGACCGTGTTTTAAAAGAAGGGGATATTATTAGTTTAGATATTGGTGCCCAGTATGGAGGTTTCCATGGAGACTCTGCGTGGACCTATGCTGTAGGTGAAATATCAGAGAATGCTAAAGAGTTAATGAGGGTAACAGAGGAATCTTTAAATATGGGTTTAGCTGAAGCGATGCCAGAAAACCGGCTATCAGATATATCACATGCAATTGGAGAGTTTGTTGAGAAGAATGGTTACTCCGTTGTACGTGAATATGTGGGCCATGGAATAGGTGAAAGACTTCATGAGGATCCCCAAATCCCAAACTACGGACCTCCTAATCGAGGACCGCGACTTAAAACAGGTATGGCCTTGGCTATTGAACCAATGGTAATTGAAGGTGAAAGATATGTCCGCGTCTTAGATGATGGTTGGACGGTCGTTTCTCTAGACAAATCATTATGTGCTCATTATGAGCATACAATAGTAATTACAAATAAGGGTCATGAAATTATGACTAAATTATAGGTGATTATATGAGTGAGCCTAGTTCAAGTTTTAAAATTGGTGAAATAGTAGAAGTAACACAGGGCCGCGATGCTGGTAAGTACGCAGTCATCTTGGAAATTATTAATGAGCGTTATGTAAAAATCATCGATGGAGATCGTCGTAAGTATGATAACCCTAAGAAAAAGAATGTTATTCATATTCGCTCAACTGGAGTAATTTCTAAAGAGGTAATAACAAGCTTGATGGAGGAAAAACGGGTTTCAAATGCTAAGGTACGTTACGTACTGCAGGAATTAGTAAATGCACCAAAAGCATTGGAACAGGAGAAAGGGGAGTCAGTTCATGAGTAAGGAAGAAGCAATTGAGGTTGAAGGGACTGTAATAGAACCTTTACCAAACGCAATGTTTAAAGTAGAATTGGAAAATGGTCATCAGGTGCTAGCACATGTTTCAGGCAAAATCAGAATGCACTATATTAGAATACTACCTGGTGATAAAGTAACAGTTGAACTATCGCCGTATGATCTAACACGCGGTAGAATAACGTATCGTTATAAATAGATACTGATAGATACGTAAGGAGGTTATAATCATGAAGGTGAGACCATCAGTCAAACCTATTTGCGAGAAATGCAAGGTTATAAGAAGAAAAGGTAAAGTAATGGTTATTTGTGAAAATGCAAAACACAAACAAAGACAAGGCTAATATAAGGAGGTGTAATTGAATGGCACGTATTGCAGGTGTAGACTTACCTCGTGATAAACGAGCAGAGGTTGCGTTAACCTATATTTTCGGGATTGGTAGATCAACTTCCCAGAAGGTACTAAAAATTGCTGGCGTAGATATGAATACCAAAGTTAGAGATTTGACTGAGGATGAAGTTTCTAAACTACGAGATGCAATTGATAAAAATGTTAAGGTTGAGGGAGATCTGCGACGTGAAGTTGCTCTTGATATTAAGCGCCTAGTAGAAATAGGATCTTATAGAGGAATTCGTCATCGTCGTGGTCTTCCGGTTCGTGGACAGAAAACTAAAACAAATGCAAGAACAAGAAAAGGTCCAAGACGAACTGTAGCTAATAAGAAGAAGTAAGGAGGGATGACGAAATGGCTAAAAGAACTACAAGAGTTAAAAAGAAAGCGAAAAAAAATATTGAGAGTGGAGTTGCACATATTAGGTCCACTTTTAACAATACAATCGTGACAATCACAGACCCGCATGGTAACGTGATATCTTGGAGTAGCGCGGGCGCATTGGGTTTTAAGGGTTCTAGAAAAAGCACACCATTTGCTGCGCAAATGGCTGCAGAAGCAGCTGCCAAAGCTGCAATGGAACATGGAATGAAGGGTGTTGACGTAGTAGTTAAAGGCCCAGGTGCAGGTAGAGAGGCGGCTATTCGCTCCCTACAGGCAGTAGGTCTAGAAGTACGAATGATCAAAGACGTCACACCAATTCCACATAATGGATGCCGTCCACCGAAAAGACGTCGCGTTTAAGGAGGGTTTTTAATGATAGAAATAGAGAAGCCAAATATTGACTTAGTAGAAATTGCTGAGGACTCAACCTATGGTAAAATTGTTGTTGAGCCCTTAGAAAGAGGATATGGAACTACGCTTGGTAATTCGTTAAGAAGAATTCTTTTATCGTCACTACCAGGTGCTGCTGTAACCTCAGTTCAAATAGATGGTGTCTTACATGAATTCTCAACGATTCCAGGAGTGTTAGAAGATACATCTGAGATTGTTCTTAATCTAAAAAAATTATCACTTAAGATTCACTCTGACGAGGAGAAGATACTGGAGATTGATGTTGTTGGTGGTGGGGAAATCACAGCTGGCGATATCAGAGCAGATAGTGACGTCGACATACTAAATCCAGATTTAGTTATTGCGACTGTTGAGGAAGGCACACGACTTCACATGTTAATACGCGTAAGCCGTGGCCGTGGATATGTAAGAGCTGAAGAGAACAAAATTGGTGAGGAGCTTATTGGCTTAATCCCGATAGATTCTTTATACACACCAGTTACACGCGTTAATTTTACTGTTGAAGATACGCGTGTTGGGCAGGTTACTGACTTTGACAAACTAACACTTGAAGTTTGGACAGATGGTAGTATCAGACCAGAAGAAGCTGTTAGCTTCGGTGCAAAAATTATGAACGAGCACTTGAACCTTTTTATCGAGTTAACAGAAGAAGCACAGGAAGCAGATATTATGATTGAAAAAGAAGAGGACCAGAAGGAAAAGGTTCTTGAAATGACAATCGAAGAACTAGATCTATCAGTTCGTTCGTATAACTGTTTGAAACGTGCTGGAATTAATACGGTTCAAGAGCTAATTACGAAGACTGAGGAAGATATGATGAAGGTCCGTAACCTAGGACGCAAATCATTAGAAGAAGTTGAAACCAAACTTGACGAACTAGGCCTAGCGCTTAGCAAGGGAGATTAGGAGTTATTTTAAAGGAGGACGAAGGCAATGGCATATAGAAAGCTAAATCGTAATTCTTCAGCTCGCAAAGCTCTCTATCGCGACCTAGTGACTGAACTGTTCATTCATGAACGGATCAAAACAACTGAAGCGAAAGCTAAAGAGGTTCGCCCGATAGCTGAGAAAATGATTACACTTGCTAAACGTGATGACTTGCACGCGAGACGTCAAGTTGCTACTTTTGTAAGAAGAAAAGTTGCGAATGAAGATATGGAACAAGATGCGATTCAGAAACTTTTTTCCGACATTGGACCGCGTTACGCGGAACGACAAGGCGGATATACACGGATCTTGAAGTTAGGACCTCGTCGCGGTGACGCTACTGAAATGGTCTATCTGGAGTTAGTGGAGTAGTAAAAAAAGTTTGTAAAAAGGGTGGGGCGAGATTCTAGATAGAAATCTGTGTCTGCACCCTTTTTAGTTTTATTACATATTTTCTGGAGGAAATAATGGAGCAGCCAGTAATGCAACCACTTGTATCGGTGCGAAATTTGACATATAAATATGAAGGCGCGGACAGAGCAGCATTAAGCGGTCTTAGCCTTGACTTGGAGCGCAGCCAACTGATTTGTCTTATGGGCCGCAATGGGTCCGGCAAAACAACGTTTGCGCGCCTCTTAACAGATTTACTAGCTGTAGACGGAGAGACAATCACTAAATCAGCTGATATTGGCCGAGTTGGCATGGTGCTGCAGAATCCAGAAAACCAAATCATTGCTAGCACTGTACTAGCAGATGTAGCTTTTGGGTTAGAAAATCAAGCAGTTGATTCGGAAGAAATGATGGCTAGAGCGCTAGAGGAACTTAAGACTGTAGGTTTGTACGAAAAAAGGGATTTTGATCCACACAAACTATCCGGTGGTGAGAAACAGAAGTTGGCAATAGCAGGTGAGTTGGTACTAAAACCGCAGCTGTTGATTCTTGATGAGGCAACAGCAATGCTTGATTCGAAGACTCGTCGTGATCTATTACAATTGTATCAGGATCTAGTTAGACATGAGCAGATTACGATTCTGAAGATTAGCAATCAGATAGCAGATGCATTGGTGGCCGACCGGCTATTATTGCTAGATGCTGGAAAATTAGCTTACGATGGCAAACCGTCAGATATTTTTAAGCAACAACTTGCGGCTGAGCTATTATTTGAGTTGCCAGTAAGCATTGGTTTTGTGCAACTGCTTCTGGAGCATGGTTATGGCGACGCTGATCTATTGCTAGGCATAGCTGAAAGTGAGATTGACCGATGAGTATTAAACTAAACAATTTAAATTATACATATATGAAAGGGACGCCTTTCGCTTGGCAGGCAATCAGAGAGCTGTCAGCAGAGATTGAGTCGGGGAAAGTAACCGGCATCGTAGGTAATACTGGAGCTGGCAAATCAACACTACTTAAAGTGATAGCAGGGCTGCTAGAGCCAGATGATGGTAGTGGCACCCCAGAGGAGAAAGCGGTTACGATTAATGGCTTGTCTTGGCACACTGACGCGGAGGCACTGCAGTTACGGCAACTGCTCGGTCTAGCTTTTCAGTTTCCAGAGCAGCAGCTGTTCGCGTCTACTGTGAAAGAAGATATTCTCTATGGTGCTGATAATTATTCGATACCACGTGAGGAGTCATTGGAAAGAATGAACCAATTGCTGGATTTGTTCGGCCTACCTTGTAAGCAATATTGTGAGCAATCCCCTTTTCTTTTAAGTGGCGGTGAACAGCGAAAAGTTGCTTTGGCTGGCATTTTGATTTATCAACCTGAGGTGATTCTGTTGGATGAACCTTTTGCGGGACTAGATATGTCGGGTGTAAGGGAATTGACTAAGATTCTTAAAGCGATGAAGAGGGCTGGCACAACGATAATTATTGTCAGCCACAGCATGGACCAGCTAGCCACCCTTGCGGATCGATTGTTAATTATGAAAGAAGGTACAGTTGTTGCAGCTGATCAGCCACTAGCTATATTTGAACAGCCAGACTTGCTTGCAGAAAGTAACCTTGAGCTACCGGAAATAACTAAGCTAATCAAGGCGGCAAATGCCAAGTATCAGTTAAAGATACCGCTTGATTTATATAATTTAGCAGAAATTAAAGAGTATTTAGAAGACAATAGGAGGGTATAATGAGCAGCGCAGGCAACATTTTATTAAGCAGATATATTGCCGGTAATTCGCCGCTTCATCGATTAGATGCACGAGCTAAGCTTCTAATTTTAATCGTCTATCTAACAGTGCTTTTTATTGTAAATACAGCTATCAGCCTTTTAATGTTAACACTAATACTTCTAGCGGCAACTGTTAGCTCGCAGATTAAAATCAGATATCTTTTGCGCGGAGTTGTTCCAGTACTATGGTTAATTATAATTGTTTCACTATTTCATATATTCTTCACAAAAGGCGGCGAGCAGTTATTCGCAATCGGTCTTGTCACGATCGAGAGCGATGGGTTGGTGCAAGCGGGTATTACAGCGCTTAGGCTTTTCTTATTAGTAACGGCAGCCAGCCTATTTACCTTAACAACACCAACGATGACCGCTGCAATGGCAATTGAGAAACTTTTGAAGCCACTAAGCTATTTAAAGCTGCCAACGGCAGAGATTGGCTTGATGCTGGCCCTGTCACTACGATTCATACCAATTCTTTTGGAGGAGAGTGAGCGTCTTAGGATGGCACAAAAGGCTCGCGGGCGCGAACTAGCGCAAGGTGGCAGACTGGCGCGTGCCAAGGACCTACTAGCCCTGCTTATCCCAATCTTAGTGAATACTTTTAAGCGTGCAGACAATATTGCAATTGCGATGGAGCTACGGGGCTATCAGCCTCGTGCTGTGCGTACCAGTCTGTATAGAATGGAAATCAGTCTGCGGGAAATTATCTATACAAGCATAATCTTAATTGGTATAATATCAATTGCTATTATGTTATAATATAGAAACCAGTCAATACCACGATATTTGTTGACTTAAGGTTAACTGTATAGTAAAATTATTAATGGTATTTTAACTCACAGCCCCGAGTTAATCTACATATTATAACTTAAATAATTAGAATTAAATTTATGAATTAGGTAGGAGGAAAAGGAATGCGTACAACATACATGGCGAAACCTAATGAAGTTGAGCGTAAATGGTATGTAATTGATGCTGATGGCAAAACACTTGGTCGTTTAGCAACAGAAGCAGCGACACTGATTCGCGGCAAACACAAACCGCAATTTACGCCACATATTGACGTAGGCGATTTCGTTATTATCATAAATGCTGAGAAGATTTTTCTTTCAGGTAATAAATTAGCAGACAAAAAATACTACCGTCATAGCGGCTATCCAGGTGGTTTGAAAACAATTACAGCAGGAGAGCTTCTGAAGAGACGTCCAGAGCAACTGATTGAATTTGCTGTTAAAGGAATGTTGCCTAAGGGTAAGCTAGGACGCAAGCAGGGTATGAAACTTAAAGTATATCCTACTGCTGAGCACCCACATCAGGCACAACAACCAGAAGTCTGGGAAATTAGAGGATAAGCAAAGGAGGTAAAAGTTTATGGCAAAGGTACAATATTATGGTACTGGTAGGCGCAAGGAATCAATAGCGCGTGTACGTTTAGTACCAGGTACAGGTAAAATAATAATTAATAAACGTGATATTGACGAATATTTTGATATAGAAACATTGAAGTTGATCGTTAAACAACCTCTTGTGGAGACAGGTACTCTAGGAACCTATGATGTACTGGTTAATACAAAAGGTGGCGGATCGACTGGCCAAGCTGGAGCGATCAGACACGGTATCTCACGTGCATTGCTAAAGACTG
>CAYZPB010000030.1:0-11585 GCA_964480445.1 uncultured Caryophanales bacterium | reverse complement strand
ATCTTTCAGCTACTGATTCTTTCTCTTTTGCTAGCATCTGTTTACCCATGTCCTAGTCATTGCATTTATTGGTTTTTTGTTATTGTAGTTATTATAAGGTTGGAGCTTTAATTAGTCAAGTTACATGGTAAAATCTTTGTCCACCTGCTCACCCTCAGCAAAAGTATGCAATAGCTCATAAGACGTATTCCGCTGCGCTGGTATAAAACCTGCTAAACGAATCTGCTCCAGCACCTGATTAGTATTTACTTTAAACTCTGTGCCAGCAGCTGCAACAACATTCTCCTCCATCATTGTACTACCAAAATCATTACAACCATAATGTAGCGACTTGCGTCCAACTTCAGCACCCATGGTTACCCAAGATGATTGAATGTTAGGAATATTATCAAGAACTAAACGGCTGATTGCTACTAGGCGTAAATACTCTTCTGCCGTCACTTTAGGATAAGTCCCCCCAGCGGCTAGTTCCGTATTTTGTGGCTGAAAAGTCCAGGGTATAAATGCAAGGAAACCAGCTGCATCATCTTGCGCGTGACGTAAGCGAGTTAAATGAATAATCCGTTCAGAAAGTGTTTCGCCCAAGCCGATTACCATTGTCGCCGTCGTGCTTAAGCCAAGACTGCTAGCAGTCTTCATTACATGCATCCATTCTGTCCAGGACCCTTTGTTGGCGCTAATCTTTAATCTGATCCGGTCATCAAGGATCTCAGCACCCGCACCGGGCAAGGAGTCTAATCCAGCTTTCTTAAGCTGATTGATTACAGATTCTAGCGACTCACCTGATTTGTCAGCCATCTTCTTAATTTCTGCCGCCGAAAAGGAATGAATGTGGACCTCAGGAAAGCGTTCCTTAATTGCACGCAACAACTTTAAATAGTAGCTTAAGGGCAGTCCAGGATGCGTACCCCCCTGCATCAGTATCTCAGTCCCACCAACATCTACAAGTTCTTGCACCTTCTCGAGAATAGTTGGCGTCGGTAGTACATAGCCAC
Source organism: uncultured Caryophanales bacterium (assembly GCA_964480445.1). Taxonomy (GTDB): domain Bacteria; phylum Bacillota; class Bacilli; order Tepidibacillales; family Tepidibacillaceae; genus CAYZPB01. The sequence continues at coordinate 10,590 of CAYZPB010000030.1, read as the reverse complement.
CTGCCTCCCCAGGTTTCTTATGAAATGCACAAAATCTACAGCCTGTATCGCAGACATTAGAATAATTTATATTCCGACCAATCACAAAAGTTACTAACGAGTGCGGATGTATTTGCTGTCGCACTTGGTGGGCAGCCGCTCCTAATCTTTCAAGCGGTGCTTTTTCATAAAGAAATAAGGCTTCTTCTTCTGTAAGCCGGCCACCCGCTATTCTCTTTCGCAAAAGTTCTTCTACTCGTCCCATATTTCTCTCCTAATTTCTAATCGATCTGCCAGTCTATCTCCCGCCTGCCTAGCTTTCGCAATAGTTCATTGGTCTTTGAAAAATGACGCGAGCCGAAAAAACCTCGGTATGCTGAGAGCGGACTAGGATGAGCTGCACGCAGTATGTAATGGTGTTTTGCAGTAATTTGCTTAGCTTTTGCCTCGGCCTTGCGACCCCATAAAAGAAAAATAATTGGTTTATTATGCTGGTTAAGAGCGGCAATTATCCGATCAGTAAAGAGTTCCCAACCTAGCTCTTGATGAGAATTAGCTTGGTTTTCGCGGACAGTTAAAACTGCATTTAACAAAAGAACTCCTTGCTCAGCCCATTTGCTTAAGTTGCCATTCGTCGAGATTGGCACAGCTAAATCGTCGTGTAGCTCCTGATAAATATTGCGCAGGGACGGTGGCAGGGCCTCTCCCTCCTTAACGGAAAAGGCTAAGCCATGAGCCTGATTAACCTGATGATAGGGATCCTGACCGATTACCACAACGCATGTCTCTTCATAGGATGTCAGATTAAAGGCAGTGAAAAGCTCACTGCTTGCTGGGTAAATCGTTTGTGCTGCATACTCTGCTTCCAACTTTTCCACTAACTCAATAAAGTATGCTTCAGTCAATTCATTTTTTAGAATCTCCGACCAATCATTTCTTGGCCAATTCACCAGGATATTCTGCATCGCAATTTCCTTCTTAAGTGTTATTAGTGTTATTCTATTTTCTTCTATTTTCTAACTCAGCTTTAATCTCATCAATGCTCACGTTCTCATGTACCATTAAGACCAAAAGATGATAGACTAAGTCACTAATTTCATTAATTAATTCATCTTTATCGTCACCCTTAGCAGCTATAATAACCTCGCTACTCTCTTCGCCAACTTTTTTTAGAATCTTATCAAGTCCAGTTGTCAACAAATAATTGGTATAGGAATCCTCACTTGCTTGATCTTGACGATCCTTAATGGTCGCAAAGAGATTCTGTAGGGTAGGCGTAGATTTACGCGGCGCTGGAATCACTGAATTAAAAAAGCAAGAACGCTCACCAGTATGACAGGCAACTCCCGTTTGCTTCACCATTAGCAAGACAGCATCGGCGTCACAGTCATAGTATAGACCTTTTAGCTCTTGGATGTTGCCTGAAGTTTCACCCTTCTTCCAAAGCTCTTTACGGCTGCGACTATAGTAATAAACCTCTTTCTCAGTAAGCGTCCTTTGCAGGGCTTCTGCGTTCTGATAAGCCAGCATTAACACTTCACCAGTCTGATAATCCTGAGCAAGAGCAGCTACTAAACCAGCTTCATCAAATTTTATTTTCTCTATCAGCTCATCATGTTTCATCTTACACCTCAGTTTCTGACCTTTACAGCTTTAGACTTAAGATATTTTTTTAGATCATTGATTACAATTTCACCAAAATGAAAGACAGAGGCCGCAAGTAATCCATCGACCTTAGCCTTGTCTACGGCTTCATAAAAATGTTCAAGCTTACCAGCGCCGCCAGAAGCAACTACTGGCACAGCTACTGCAGCCGTAATCTGTTTTAGCAACTCAATATCGTAACCCTGCTTCATACCATCACCATCAATGCTGTTAGCAACTATTTCACCGGCACCAAGTTTTACCGCTTTTTTTACCCAGTCAATTGCATCTAAGCCTGTATCCTCTTGCCCACCTTTTGTGTAGACATTCCAGCCGCAATCCTCATTGCGTTTGGCATCAATCGCTAGGACTACAGTTTCAGAACCATACTCTGCCGCCGCTTCCCTGATAAGTTGCGGATTAACTAGGGCTCCAGAGTTAAGCGATACCTTGTTAGCACCAAGCGCAAGCAATTTCCCAAAACCGTCTAAATCCACAACGCCACCACCAACAGTAAAAGGAATATCGATTTTTTCGGCAACCTTCTTAATAAATGCATAGGTAGGTGCACGATCCTCGACACTCGCGGTTATGTCGTAAAAAACTAGCTCATCGGCTCCACTTTTGTTATAGAATTCCGCAAGAGCTTCTGGACTATCAACATCTTTGATTTCTGTAAATTGTTTCCCTTTAACGACGCGACCATTACGGACATCTAGGCAAGGTATAATTCGCACATAATCAGTTGGTGTTGGTTTTTGGATAAGATCTATTGTTTCTAGTGCTTCTAGTGCTTCGACTGTCTTTAATGCTTCGACAAAATTTATCTGTTCATTATACAAGGCTTTACCAATAATGCTGCCATACATCCCTAGCTCAGCCAGCTTAACAAGATCTGAAAGTTCTGTTACACCACCAGATGCAATTACCTGAAGCCTAGTCTGCTCCTGCAGCGTCTGATATATCTCAAAATTCGGTCCTTGTAGCATGCCATCTTTTGAAATATCAGTATATACTATTATCTCAACGCCTATCCGCTCCAACTCCTTACAAAACTGCAAGGAATCAACATCACTTAGGACCTCCCAGCCATTAACAGCAACATATCCGTTCTTAGCGTCAACGCCAATAACAATCCGCTCACTGCCGAATTCAGCAAGTAGCTCAACAATTAACTCTCTATTCTCAATCGCTGCTGTCCCTAGAATAACACGAGCAACACCAAGTCCCAGCATCTCTCGTGCCCGCTTAGCTGTGCGAATACCACCACCAAGCTGAACTGGGATCGAAAGTGCGCCTGTAATTTTTTCAATTGTCTCGGAATTTACAGTAAAATCTCCCCGCGCTCCATCTAGGTCGACAAGGTGTAAGTACTCAGCCCCTTGTCTTTCCCATTCCAGCGCCATCTCCACTGGGTCGTCAGAGTAGACTGTTTTCTGTGAGTAATTGCCTTGCGTTAAACGAACACATTGATTATCTTTTAAGTCAATTGCAGGTAATAGCAACATCTAGAGGACTCCTTTAGATGATGAAATTTGATCAGATACAATACAGATTCCCTTGCGTAACGCGTGTGCAAAAGCTTTAAAGCAAGCCTCAATTACATGATGATCGTTTTCACCATAGCTTAAATTGATGTGCAAGGTAATGCGCGCCTCATTAACAAAGGCACGGAAAAACTCTTGAAAATTCTGCGTGTCAAATTCACCAATTTTGTCAGCTTTAAAATCAAGATTGTAGACCAGATAAGGACGATTACTAATGTCTACCACCACATGGCAGAGAGCTTCATCCATTGGAATCACAGCATCAGCATAACGTTTGATCCCTCTCTTATCACCAAGTGCTTGAGCAAAAGCCTGTCCTAAAACAATGCCAATATCCTCAACTGAATGGTGATCATCAACATAGGTATCTCCAGTACAAACGATTTCTAAGTCAAAGTTACCGTGAAAAGCAAATAAAGTCAGCATATGGTCAAGAAAACCAACTCCAGTCTCTAGCTTTGCTTTCCCCGTTCCATCAAGATTTAGTTCAAGTGCAATTGTCGTTTCAGCGGTTTTTCGTTCAATCTTAGCCTTTCTCATTTTCCACAATCCCTTCTACAATATTTATAAATGCATTATTATCAGCTTGGTCACCAACAGTAATCCGGTAGTAACCATTCATCTGTGCTGTATAATCACGAATTTGAATTCCTTCCGCTCCAACCTTTTCACCAAAAGCTGGTATCAATGTATGTACAAAAACAAAATTGCCATGCGACTGGTAGGTGGTAAAGCCAAGCTCTTTTAGTCGTTTTTCCAGTCGTGTTCGCTCGCTTTTGACTGTTTTTGCATAGCTTAACAGCTGGTCGCGATGTTTAAGACCTAAGATAGCAAAATATTGCGACAGATTACCAGTGTTATAAGGGGTTCTAATGCCATCTATAATGCCTGCAAGCTTCTGATTAGCAATCAAATAACCGATCCGCAAACCAGCTAGGCCAAAGGCCTTAGATAGGGTGCGTAAAACAATTAAGTTGTCATAGTAATTAACTTGATCAATAATTGTCTCATCAGCGAATTCATAGTAAGCTTCATCAATCACAACCATACAATCGACACTCTCTACCAGCTTAATTAAATCCTTGCGTGGTGTCAGATAGCCAGTTGGATTGTTAGGATTAGCAATAAAGATTATATCTGGCTTTAACTCCAAAGCTTCCGCAATCAACTTATCATAGTCAAGCGTGAAATCTGGCTCACTCTCTACTTCCACATACTTGCCACCATAAATCTGTGTGAAAACGGAGTACATATGAAATGTGGGCGAGAAACTCATTACTGTTCCGCCAGGCTCGAGAAAGGTTTTTAGTACTATTTCTAACAGTTCGTTAGAACCGTTGCCAATTACAATATTATCCCAGGAATAGCCGACATAGTCAGTTAATTCTGCTCGTAACTCATAGGCCATGCTATCAGGATAAAGGTTAAGTTCGTGACTGCTATCGATTAGAATTCCATCAGGGAAAACCAGCTCCAGCAATAAATTCTTTCCTTCATTTGCATCAAGCTTTATATCACAGGGCGCCTGTTTCGGCACATAACCCTTAAAGTCTCGCAAATCTTTTCTAACACACTCCATCAATCTTCCTCCTCAAATCTAATTCTAATGGAATTCGCGTGGCCAGTAAGCCCCTCATCCGTGGCAATTTTAATAATCGACTCTTTTGCTGCAGCTAATGCTTGTTTATTATAATAAATTAGTGAGCTTGTTTTTATAAAATCATCAACCGAAAGCGGTGATGCGAAACGTGCAGTTGAGCTTGTTGGTAGTATATGATTAGGACCAGCATAGTAGTCGCCAACCGGCTCGGGGGTGTATTCACCTAGGAAAATTGCTCCAGCGTTATCAATACCTTTGCAAATTGCTACTGGATCGGCTGTCATTATTTCAAGATGCTCCGGCGCTATTTTGTTAGCAATTGCTACCGCACTATCAAGTGTCTCAGTTATGATAATCTGTCCATAATCAGCAAGCGACTGTGCAATAAAATCTGCACGTTCAAGTTGCGCTGTCTGTAGCTTAAGTTCCTCGTTAACAGCAGTTGCAAGTTTAGCTGAGTTCGTAATCAGAATCGAAGCTGCCAATACATCATGCTCTGCCTGCGATATTAAGTCGGCAGCAACATAGCGTGGATTAGCATTTTCATCTGCGATGATTAAAATCTCACTTGGTCCAGCAATCATATCAATGCCAACATAGCCAGAAACTTGTTTCTTTGCCATGGAGACATAAATATTGCCAGGTCCTACTATTTTGTCAACTCGTGGCACCGAATTCGTACCATAAGTTAAGGCTGCTATCGCTTGGGCTCCACCCAATTTAAAAATGCGATCAACTCCAGCAAGCTTCGCCGCAACAAGAATTGCTGCTTTTATGCTACCGTCCTCAGCAGGTGGCGTTACCATAATAATCTCTTTAACTCCGGCAATTTTGGCAGGGACAACATTCATTAGAACCGATGAAGAATAAGCAGCAGTGCCGCCAGGGACGTAAACTCCCACCTTATCTATCGGCTTTATTAATTGCCCAACATACGAACCATCAGCATTCTCCAGTATATAAGGCTCACGAACTTGTGCTTGATGGAAACGAACAATGTTTTCCTTTGCACTTTTTAAAGCTGCCAAGAGCTCGGGGTCAATTTCATCATGAGCAGCTGTAATCTCTTCAGCAGTAACCTCAAATTGTGTTAGCTTTACGCAATCAAATTTCTCAGTATATTTAAAAAGTGCCTGATCACCATCAGTCTTAACTTTCTTTAAAATCTGTCTGACTACCTGGTTTACTTCATCATTCTCAAATTGGTTACGAGCAAGTAAGCGCTGAAGGTAACTTTCATCTTTTGTCGCCTCAATTATTCTAATCATTAATCTCACCTATACTCTCATTTAGAATATCTACCAGTTGATTAATACGATCATGCTTAAAACGATAGCTGATTTTATTGGAGATTAAGCGCACACTAATATCGTGCATCTCTTCAATTACCTCAAGTCCATTCGCTCGCAGCGTATTGCCCGTCTCGACAATATCAACAATCACATCAGAAAGTCCGACCAAGGGTGCTAGCTCTACTGATCCACTTAAGGGTATAATTTCAGTCTTCTGCTTCCGCTGCTCAAAATATTTTTTTGTCAGGTGCGGATATTTCGTTGCCACTTTTAGAATTTCATCTTTGTTATAAAGCCGTTGTCCACTACGACCAGCGATTGCCAATCGACAGCGGCCAAACTGAAAATCAAACAATTCATAAACTTCGCGATCATATTCGAGAATCGAGTCGCGTCCGACAATCCCTAAATCAGTAATGCCATTTGCAACGTAAGTCACAACATCAGCCGGCTTCACAAAAATATAGCTTATCCCCTGCACATCATCATTAAAAATTAACTTGCGGGTCTGCAAATCAATTGGTTGTCCAAAATCCGCCGCAGCTAGTATTTCACTCGCCTGTTCAGCAATTCTCCCTTTTGAAAGAGCGATTGTTAAATATTCCAATTTTCGTCGCCTCCCTCAATCAGTGACCAAAGTAGCTTATCTAAATTAATCGAAAAACCGATAGCTGGTACAGCTTTACCAAACAGTGCTGTCAGCGAATCATAGCGGCCACCACTTAATATGTCATAATTTGAATTGGGAAAATAACCTTTGAAAGTTACCCCATCATAATAGTCAAGCTCTGTAATCATTGACAAATCAAGGTGAACATTGTCATTTAGACCCATCTTCTCAAAGGTTACAGCCAACGAATCTAATTCGTCTAAAGCAGCTCTCATCTTTTCGTTAACAGCGTATTTTTCCGCCTTAGCCAATACCGTCTGAAAGTCTCCTTGTAGACTTAATAGCACTGTGAGAGCTTCCCTTATCGTAGGCGCAAGCTCAAGTTTTGTGAGATATCTAGTAAGTTCTGGTTTATTTTTGCGCGCAAATAATTGTTTAAGAGTGGCAATCTCTTCTTGATCCGTTAGTTCAGCTAACAGACCACCGATATATTTGCTACTGCCTAGCTCTAGCAAAAATCCTTGATTATATTTTTGTAAAATAGCAAGTGCTAGTTCAATTACTTCGCGATCAGCGCAGAGCGACTCTTCGCCTAGGTACTCAATACCGACCTGCTTAGTCTCTTTAATACTTAAGTCGAGACGATTACGGTAATTGGTCGAACTGTAAAACAATTTAAACCTGTCCCCTACTTGCCAGCGGGGAATTATGCTTCTTAGCACATTAATTGTCGTATCGGGTCGCAGAATGAGTACCCTACCATTCCCACCAATTATTTTGACTAGCTGTTTTTTGTCAATACCACTATTAACAGCAGTATAACTATCATACTCTTCAAAAATGGGTGGTTCAATCTGCGTATAATTCGACGACAGAAATTGGTTCTCCAACTCTTTTTTGAGACGATATCTTAAAGCACTATATTCTAACTCATTTTTAATTGTTAAAAACTCCATTTCAACACCCACTTTATTTAATTCTAGTTTCGTTCTATTTTCTATTTAAATCAAAAGAACTCTTTAAGGCAACAATGCGGTTGAACACCAGTTTTTCTTCCGTAGTATATTTACAATCAACTGCAAAATATCCATGACGGAAAAATTGAAAACGATCGCCTACTTGTGCATTTATCATGTTTGCCTCGATATAACCTTGTTTAATCTCGATTGAGTCATGATTGAAAGAATCTAAGATTAATCTCTCCTCGATTGATTTCTCTTCGACAGCTTCATCATCATTATCATCCACTATCTCATCAGTAACAATATCATCATAGAGGCGAAACTCTGCTGGCACTGCACCCTCGGCATCTACCCAGTGAATTGTGCCCTTCACCTTGCGCCCTGTAAACCCAGTACCACTCTTCGTCTCTGGATCATAGGTACAATGTAATTCAACTATTTCTCCCTTGTCATCTTTAATCACATCATTACATTTTATAAAATAAGCATTTCGTAATCGAACTTCATTGCCAGGGTAGAGCCGATAATATTTACTAGGCGGGTCTTCCATAAAGTCCGTACGTTCAATGTATATTTCGCGAGAAAAAGGAATCTGACGACTACCCATTGCTGGGTTATCAGGATTGTTTTCCGCGTCAAGCATCTCAATCTGCCCCTGCGGATAATTAGTAATAACTATCTTTAGTGGTTCGAGTACGCTCATTGTTCGTGGTACAGTTAAGCGCAGATCATCACGAATGAAATGCTCAAGCATCCGCACATCAACCTCTGCATCGTTTTTTGAAACACCAGTCTCACGAACAAAGTTATTTAAAGCATTTGGTGTAACTCCCCGACGTCTTAGCGCAGCAATTGTGTACATGCGCGGATCATCCCAGCCATCTACATAGCCGTTATCAACGAGCAACTTCATATTCCTTTTGCCCATTATAGTATTAGTTATTAAAAGTTTGCCGAACTCAATCTGGCGCGGCACATGCTCCATCTCACATTCAGCAACAACCCAATCGTAAAGTGGACGATGGTCCTCAAATTCGATTGTACAGATAGAATGAGTAATACCCTCAATCGCATCCTCTAGCGGATGAGCATAGTCATACATCGGATAGATGACCCATTTATTGCCGGTATTGTGGTGCTCAGCATGAACAATTCGATAAAGAACTGGGTCGCGCAAATAAAGATTGGGTGAAGACATATCGATTTTGGCACGCAGTACCTTTTCGCCATCAGTAAATTTACCTTTGCGCATTTTTTCAAAAAGATCTAAGTTCTCCTTAACTGAACGATTACGATATGGGCTTTCAACACCTTGGCTCGTAAAGCTACCACGATATTCGCGAATAGCCTCGGCACTTAAATCACAAACAAAAGCCTTCTCCTTATTAATCAGCAGTACTGCACGGTTATACATCTCTTCAAAATAATCAGATGCAAAGAGGAGCTTATCCCATTTGAAACCAAGCCAAGCAACATCCTCTTTGATCGCCTCGACGTATTTATCCTCTTCTTTTATTGGATTGGTATCGTCAAAACGCAGGTTAGTTGTTCCCTCGAATTGAGTAGCCAAACCAAAATTAATATTGATCGATTTAACATGCCCAATATGCAAGTAGCCATTAGGCTCTGGCGGAAAGCGTGTAATAATTTGCTCGTGTTTGCCAGTTGCTAAATCCTCAACCATAATATTTCGTATAAAGTTAGAACTCTGATTTGTTTCCATCTATTCATATCACCTTTTAGCTCTTCTTATTTGATAAACTATATCATAAAAAACAGCCATATTCCATGCAAGCAGTCGAGCGCCGCAATTTTGAAGGGCTGTTTTTATTTCCGACGATTAGGTCCGTCAACTAAATAAGCATCAGTATAGTGACGAATTCGTTCCATAATTCGCTTAGCTTTTAAAACTTCTTCCCCGCCCCTATTAGAATAAGCAAGGTGACGTTCTAGGTCGTCATAAGCGAGATTGGAGCTATAGATTGTCGGTAACCCTTTTACCATCCGTGCCTGCAGGATTGCTCCCAGTATCTCATCGCGTTCCCACTGCGAGATTGACTCTGCCCCAATATCATCTAGAATTAAAACCTCGATCTTTTTTAGTGCGTCAACTTTCTGGTTCAAAATATTATCACCAATCGATTGTTTTATATCGCGGAAAAAGTCAGGTAAGTAAACCATTAGGGTTGCAACATTTCGTTCTGCCAATTTTTTTGCTAAACCAGCCAACATAAAGCTTTTGCCAACACCAAGCGGCCCGTAAAGATAGATACCACGTTGTTTGCTTGCTTTTTTATAATCTGTAACAAAACGTAAAAGCGCTGCATAGGCATCAAGTCTTCCTGCAGTAGTATCGAAGTTACTCAAGCTTGCTTCATAAAGCTCATCAGGAATATGTTGACCTCTAAATAATCGGTTCTGATGATCAGCACTCTCCTTCGCCTCCTGTTTGCTGCACTTATCGAGGTAAGAATAAAACTGACGACTATATCTTATCACTGTAAAATGACCAGTAAGAAGGTTAGGACACTCCGCTATTCCTGGGCAACTTCGACAAGCGTCTCGCTCCTCCATGTATTGAAAGACTGTTGCGATTGCAGGACGCAAATCTTCTTCAGGAATTTTCTGTTCAACAATCATAGCAGCTAACTCTTCATCTTGGTAGATTTGCTCTAACAAGCGTTTCTGTTCCTGCTCTATATTGGGTAACATTTCACTAATAATCTCTTTAAGACTTTTCATTTAATCTACCTCCAGCCTTGCTAGGGCTTCTCCTTTAAAAAATTATTAACCCGCTCATAAAAATATAATTGAATGTCTGGATAAGTTAAATTATCTGGTAAGTTGTCGTGAAGCTGCCATTCTGCGATTTCTGAATCTGGCAAGTCGCCTAACTGATGAATTTCAGCAAAAAAGAGTTGCCCATAGCGACTTTCTCCATCTTCTAGCACACGGT
>CAYZPB010000029.1:0-12088 GCA_964480445.1 uncultured Caryophanales bacterium | reverse complement strand
TGTTTTGTTACGTTCAAATTTTTGTTTACCCATTTTATATCCTCCTTAGTACTTCTTAATTATTATAGTTGTTTCACTACACTTCCTATAATACCTATTATAAGGGTAGTAAAATTTTTTACAAATCATACTTAGTAAATTAATACTTATACTGACTGTTTTGCAATAATTTCCTCTGCAATATTCTTAGGTACTTCTTCATAACCATCAAAATGCATTGAGTAGTTTCCACGTCCCTGTGTATTAGAACGAAGCGATGTCGCATAACCAAACATCTCTGATAATGGTACTAAAGCGTGAATGCTTTGCGCACCACCATTAGCACCCATCCCCTCTATTCTACCACGACGAGAGCTTAAATCACCCATTACATCTCCCATGTATTCTTCGGGAACGGTAACTTCAACCTTCATCACCGGCTCTAGTATTACTGGGTCACACTTAGCTTTTGCAGCTTTTAGTGACATTGAACCAGCAATTTTAAATGCCATCTCGGAAGAGTCAACATCGTGATAAGAACCATCATAGATTGACGCTTTAAAATCGATTAGCGGATAGCCCGCAAGAATGCCGTTTAACGCAGCCTCTTCAATACCAGCTTGTACAGCCGGAATATATTCTCGTGGAACAACACCACCAAAGATTTTGTTCTCGAATTCAAAGCCTTGCCCTTTCTCAAGTGGAGAATATTCAACCCATACGTGTCCATATTGTCCACGTCCACCAGATTGTCTAATAAATTTACCCTCAACCTTGGCACTAGTGCGAATAGTTTCTTTATATGCAACCTGTGGCGCACCAACATTAGCCTCAACCTTGAATTCGCGTCTTAAGCGATCAACAATTATGTCAAGGTGTAGTTCACCCATACCAGCAACAATAGTCTGTCCTGTTTCCTCGTCCGTGTGTGTTTTAAAGGTCGGGTCCTCTTCAGCAAGTTTAGAAAGTGCAGCACCTAATTTATCTTGGTCCATTTTAGTTTTTGGTTCTACTGAGAGATGAATAACTGGTTCTGGAAAATCCATCGATTCAAGAATAATCGGGTGCTTCTCATCACATAAGGTATCTCCTGTTCCAGTATCTTTGAGACCAACCCCAGCGACAATATCTCCCGAGAAAACTTTGCTAACCTCTTCACGATGGTTGGCATGCATTTCTAGAATTCGTCCAATTCTTTCGCGTTTTTCTTTTGATGAGTTCAATACATATGAACCTGAATCTAATGTTCCTGAATAAACACGGAAGAAGGTCAGTTTTCCAACATAAGGGTCTGTCATTACTTTAAAGGCAAGTGCTGAAAAAGGAGCGCTGTCATCAGAAGGTCGCACTTCCTCTCCACCCCTTGGTACTATTCCAGTGATTGGTGGAACGTCGATTGGGCTTGGTAGGTAATCAATTAATGCATCTAGCATTCTTTGAACACCTTTATTCTTGTAAGCAGAGCCACAAACTACTGGGAAAATTTGTACAGCAAGTGTTCCTTTACGTAGTGCTGCAGCAATCTCTTCGTTAGTGATCTCTTCGCCTTCTAAGTATTTCATCATCAAGTCTTCATCTACCTCAGCAACTGACTCGATTAAATTACCTCGCCATTCCTCAGCTAGTTCAAGATGTTCTGGAGAAATTGGTTGTATATCAGTTGTATTTCCTAAATCGTCAGTATAGTAATATGATTCCATATTAACTAAATCAATAATTCCCTGAAAGTTATCTTCTGCACCAATTGGCAATTGGATTGGAACGGGATTAGCTTTTAGGCGTTCAGCAACTGTTTGTACGGCATAAAGAAAGTCAGCTCCAACTTTATCCATCTTATTAACAAAAATAATTCTTGGTACGCCATAAGTTGTAGCCTGACGCCAAACAGTTTCTGTTTGTGGTTCAACACCACTTTTTGCATCTAGTACTGTAACAGCCCCGTCCAAAACACGTAACGAACGCTCAACCTCAACAGTAAAATCAACGTGTCCTGGGGTATCTATAATATTAATTCGATAACCTTTCCATTCACAGGTTGTTGCTGCTGACGTGATTGTTATACCTCGTTCTTGTTCCTGCTCCATCCAGTCCATAGTAGCAGCACCCTCATGTGTCTCACCCATTTTATGTGTGCGACCCGTATAGTAAAGAATGCGCTCAGTGGTAGTCGTTTTACCGGCATCGATGTGAGCCATTATTCCAATATTACGAGTGTTTTGTAGGGAAAATTTTCTTTTCATCTTTTTTCTATCCCCTCATACTTTCTATAAAATATTACCAGCGATAGTGAGCAAATGCTTTATTTGCTTCCGCCATTTTATGTGTCTCTTCTCTTTTCTTAACTGCTGCTCCGGTATTATTAGCAGCATCCATGATTTCGCCAGCAAGCCTTTCTTCCATTGTCTTCTCACCACGTAGGCGGGAATAGTGTATTAACCAGCGTAATCCAAGAGTTGTTCTTCTATCTGGTCTTACTTCAATTGGTACCTGGTAGTTCGCACCACCCACTCGGCGGGCTTTAACTTCCAGAACCGGCATAATGTTTTTCATTGCTTCATCAAACACTTCCATTGGTGCCTTGCCAGTTTTATCTTTAATTATTTCGAATGCACTGTATAGTATATTTTGAGAAACGTTCTTTTTTCCATCTACCATCATACCATTGACTAAACGTGTTACAAGCTTGCTATTATATAATGGATCTGGCAGTACATCTCTCTTAGCAACAGGTCCTTTGCGCGGCATAATATCTCCTCCTTTATTTGTTTTTAATCTGTCTTAGTTAGCAGCTTTTGGCTTTTTCGTTCCGTATTTAGAACGCGCCTGTGCTCTATTTTGTACGCCGGCAGTATCCAATGCGCCACGTACGATATGATATCTAACGCCTGGCAAGTCTTTTATACGACCACCACGCACTAGAACAACACTATGTTCTTGTAGATTATGCCCTATACCTGGTATATACGCAGTAACTTCAATTCCATTTGTAAGACGTACACGAGCATATTTACGTAAAGCCGAGTTAGGTTTTTTCGGAGTCATTGTTCCGACACGCGTGCAAACCCCACGCTTTTGTGGAGAGCTCTGATCGGTCAAACCTTTTTTAAAGCTATTATAGCTTTTTTGTAAAGCAGGTGATTTCGATTTAGTAACCCTACTTTTTCTACCTTTACGAACTAATTGATTAATTGTTGGCATTAAAGCCACCTCCTTCCATCTTTTTAAGGACACAGCTCCGGGTGGTTCATGTTGCTGTAAAATAAATTGCGCGATAATAGCTGCTTAGATATAAGCTTTCACTATTATCGGCAATTTTTACTTCAATATGCCTACCGTTGCTGCTCCTACCTCAATACCACTACTTTTACCTAATTTTTTCATTGATTCAACATAAGTTATCTTAATTTCATTTTCTTTACTCAGACTTATAATCTCAGCTACATAGTGGGGATCAGCATCCCTTGCTATAATAACCTCTAAAACTTCCTCTGCTTCAACAGCTTTTAATGTCTGTTTAACACCAACAGAAAGTTTTTTCGCCTGCTTAACTTTTTCATAAGACATTCTTTCATCCTCCAAAGTACAGGTTATATTTTACACTAAAACAGATTAACATTATTTACATACCCTGTCAATACTATTTTTTAATCAATCGCAACAGTTTCTTCTTCGATAATAAACTCTTGAAGAGCGCCTTTAGAAGAAATTTTGGTGTTTCGATACTTTTTAAGACCAGTACCAGCAGGAATCAATTTGCCAATTATTACATTTTCCTTAAGTCCTAATAAATAGTCAGTTTTACCTTTTATTGCCGCCTCTGTTAGAACTCGTGTTGTCTCCTGGAAAGATGCAGCTGATAAGAAAGACTCGGTTTCAAGTGATGCTTTTGTTATACCTAGTAATACTGGTTTAACAGTTGCGGGTTCAACCCCAGCAGTGAAAGCAGCTTTATTAGCACTCTCATAAGTGTATAAATCTACCATTGAACCTGGCAACAATTCAGTATCGCCACTATCAATGACTTTCACCTTTCTCAGCATCTGACGAATCATTATCTCTATATGTTTATCATTAATTTCTACTCCTTGTAAACGATAAACACGTTGCACTTCTTGCAAAATATATCGTTGAACTCCAGTTATTCCCTGAACCCGTAATAACTCTTTCGGATCAATCGATCCCTCTGTCAACTCTTCTCCAGCCACAACCTGTTGGTCAACGACAACTTTAACCCGCGAACCAAAAGGTATAGTATATATCTTCTCTTCAACCTCGCTGCTAACAACAATCTCCCGTGCATCACCAGTTTCTTCGACTGTTTTTACAGTCCCGTCAAACTCAGCAATAACTGCTTGACCCTTCGGATTACGCGCCTCAAAAAGCTCCTGAATCCGCGGCAAACCTTGAGTGATGTCATCACCAGCAACACCGCCTGTATGGAAGGTACGCATTGTTAACTGCGTTCCTGGCTCACCAATTGATTGGGCTGCAATTGTCCCTACAGCTTCCCCAATTTCTACATCTCCGCCAGTCGCAAGGTTACGGCCATAACACTTCTCACAAACGCCTCTTCGTGTACGACAGTTGAAAACAGACCTAATATTAACTTCAGTTATGCTTGCCGCTTGAATTTTGTCAGCAATCTCCTCGTCAATTAATACATTTCGTTTAACAAGAATCTCTCCCGTTTTCGGATGTTTAACAGTTTCAAAGGCATAGCGTCCAATTATACGGTCGTAAAGATTCTCAATAACTTCGTTCCCATCCATAACTGTGGAGACAACTATTCCTTTATCAGTATTACAATCAAGTTCTCTAATTATTACATCCTGCGCTACATCTACTAACCTCCGTGTTAAATAACCAGAGTCAGCTGTTCTAAGCGCTGTATCCGCAAGACCCTTACGTGCACCATGCGTTGATATAAAGTATTCCAGTACCGTTAAACCTTCACGGAAGTTCGATTTAATCGGTAACTCAATAATCTTTCCTGATGGTGCTGCCATCAAACCACGCATACCAGCAAGCTGAGTAATTTGCGAAACATTACCACGCGCACCTGAATGGGCCATCATATTAATTGAGTTAAACCTATCCAAACTAGCCATAAGTACATCTGTTATATCATCTTTAGTTTTACTCCAGATATTAATTGTACGATCATAACGTTCACCATCTGTTATCAGACCGCGACGATATTGCTTGACAACTTCGCTAACCTTCTCTTCCGCTTCTTGCAGCATAAGATCCTTCTCTTCAGGAATGTTTACATCAGAAACCGCAATCGTTATGCCAGCTTTTGTTGAGTAGGAGAAACCTAGTCGCTTAATTTTATCAAGGATGATTGCTGTCTCAGTTGTTTTATATTTTCGATAAATCTCAGCGATAATTATTCCAAGATATCCTTTCGTAATAGCTCCATCATTTACTGTATTCTTAGCAGCTTCTCGTAAATCAGCACCTTTTTCGAAAACAAAGTACCTATCACTAATGCCGTCGACCAGATTGGTCTTTGTTGGTTCATTAATATATGGTAAATCTGCAGGAAACACCTCGTTAAAGATAATCCTGCCAATTGTCGTTACTAAGAATGCATTCTCCTGTTTTTCAGTAAAGGAAGTCTTATGCAATGTTTTTGCCGGAACTAGAATTTTAGCGTGCAAAGTAGCGTAACCTTTATAATACGCTGAAATTGCTTCTTCAGGTCCGCCAAACAACATTCCCTCGCCTTTATCTCCAGCTTTTTCAATGGTTAGATAATAACAACCTAAAACCATATCCTGCGATGGTGTTACAACCGGCTTTCCATCCTTAGGGTTTAATATGTTATGTGATGCAAGCATTAATAGCCTTGACTCAGCTTGTGCTTCCGCCGATAATGGGACGTGAACAGCCATCTGGTCACCATCAAAATCCGCGTTATAGGCAGTACAGACTAATGGATGAAGCTGTATCGCTCGCCCTTCCACCAATACTGGCTCAAAAGCTTGAATACCAAGTCGATGCAAGGTTGGCGCACGGTTTAGTAAAACCGGATGCTCTTTAATAATATCTTCAAGAATATCCCAAACCTCAGGACTCATTCTTTCTACCCGACGTTTAGCACTCTTAATATTATGCGTAACCTCTCTACTAACAAGCTCTCTCATTACAAAAGGCTTGAACAATTCAAGCGCCATCTCTTTCGGTAATCCACACTCGTGCATTTGCAAATTAGGTCCAACAACAATTACTGAACGACCTGAATAGTCAACACGCTTTCCAAGTAGATTCTGACGAAAACGTCCCTGTTTACCCTTGAGCATGTGGCTCAATGATTTTAAA
This sequence comes from uncultured Caryophanales bacterium, assembly GCA_964480445.1. Classification (GTDB taxonomy): domain Bacteria; phylum Bacillota; class Bacilli; order Tepidibacillales; family Tepidibacillaceae; genus CAYZPB01. Next base: position 5,785 of record CAYZPB010000029.1, on the reverse strand, counting down.
GGACGGTTGCCTGGCCCAGTCACCGGACGACCACGTCGACCATTGTCAACTAGAGCATCTACTGATTCTTGTAACATCCTTTTCTCGTTTTGAACAATTACATCTGGAGCACCTAAATCTAATAGACGCTTCAGACGATTATTTCTGTTAATTACCCGACGGTATAAGTCATTTAAATCAGATGTCGCAAACCTGCCACCATCGAGTTGAACCATAGGCCTTAAATCAGGTGGAATAACCGGCAATACATCTAATACCATCCATCCTGGTTTGTTGCCAGATATTCTAAAGGCGTCAAGAATCTCAATTCGTCTAATCATACGATTTCTCTTCTGACCCTGAGCACTCGTTAACTCATCTTTAAGTTCTTGCAACTCACCCTCAACATCTATATCTTCAAGTAATCTTTTAACTGTTTCAGCACCCATTCCAGCCGAGAAATTTAAACCATATTTCTCGCGATAACTACGGTACTCTCGTTCTGTTAAAAGTTGCTTTTTATCTAGCGGTGTTTCGCCCGGATCCGTAACCACATACGATGAAAAATATAAAATCTCTTCCAACGAACGTGGTGACATGTCTAGGATTAAACCCATCCTACTCGGGATACCTTTAAAATACCAAATATGCGACACCGGTGCCGCAAGTTCAATATGTCCCATCCGTTCACGTCTAACCTTTGATCTTGTAACCTCTACTCCACAACGATCGCAGACAACCCCTTTATAGCGTACACGTTTATACTTACCGCAATGACACTCCCAGTCCTTAGCCGGCCCGAAAATCTTTTCACAGAATAAGCCTTCTTTTTCTGGTTTAAGTGTACGATAATTGATTGTCTCTGGTTTTTTAACTTCACCAAAAGACCAGGATCGAATTTTTTCCGAAGAAGCTAATCCTAAACTCATCGCTTCAAACTTGTTAACATCTATCAAAGGGTACACCTCCTTTAGCTATAAGCCAAATTTTATTAATCATCATCGCTTAAATCACTTCCATAATTTAAGTCTATGTTCTTAATGTCCACATCATCATCAGTGTCTAGTTCCTTAATCTCAATTTCACGATCATCATTAGATAGGATTTTCACATTTAAGGCTAAACTTTGTAATTCCTTAATTAATACTTTGAATGATTCTGGAACTCCAGCCTCTGGAACCTCTTCTCCCTTGACAATCGCCTCATACGTCTTAACACGTCCGATTACGTCATCTGACTTTACTGTTAATATCTCCTGCAATGTGTATGCTGCTCCGTATGCTTCGAGCGCCCACACTTCCATCTCTCCAAACCTTTGTCCTCCGAACTGAGCTTTACCACCTAATGGTTGTTGTGTTACTAAAGAATAAGGACCGGTTGAACGAGCATGGATTTTATCATCAACCATGTGTAACAATTTCAACATGTACATGACACCTACAGTAACTCGTCTTTCAAAAGGTTCGCCGCTTCGACCATCATAAAGGATTGTCTTGCCATCGCGCGGCAGACCCGCTTCTTCTAACGCATCAAATACATCATCTTCATTAGCTCCATCAAAAACAGGTGTAGCGACGTGTATCCCCAGTGTTTTGGCTGCCCAGCCAAGGTGAACTTCTAATACCTGTCCAATGTTCATCCTCGAAGGTACGCCAAGCGGGTTCAGAATAATATCTACCGGTTTTCCATCTGGTAAAAACGGCATATCTTCCTCTGGAAGAATTTTTGCAATTACACCCTTGTTACCGTGGCGCCCGGCCATTTTGTCACCTTGAGATATTTTACGTTTTTGTGCAATATAGACACGCACTTGTTTGTTTACTCCAGGTGGCAATTCGTCGCCAGTCTCACGTGTAAACACCTTGACATCAACAACTATCCCATCCTGTCCATGTGGTGCTTTAAGTGATGTATCGCGAACTTCGCGTGCTTTCTCGCCAAAGATTGCATGTAATAGTCTTTCTTCAGCTGTAAGTTCAGTTACCCCCTTAGGAGTTACCTTACCTACTAATATGTCGCCGGGACGTACCTCAGCACCAATTCTGATGACACCTTCTTCATCAAGATTTTTTAAAGCATTCTCACCGACGTTTGGAATATCTCTAGTAATTTCCTCTGGACCTAGCTTCGTATCTCGAGCTTCAGATTCATATTCTTCTATATGGATTGATGTATAGACATCATCCTTAACTAGTCTTTCACTAATTAGAATCGCATCCTCAAAGTTGTAGCCTTCCCAAGTCATAAAGGCAACTACTATATTCTGCCCTAATGCCAATTCACCTAACTCAGTTGATGGACCATCTGCAATGTTCTCGCCAGCTTTTACAGTATCTCCCTTTCTGACTAGTGGCCTTTGATTCATCGAAGTACCCTGATTAGAGCGTTCAAACTTACGAAGTTTATATATTATCAGGTCCCCTTCAACCTTTTTCCTTCCAACCTTTTTAATCGTTCTGATAGCCATCTCCTGCGAATCAATTCGTTCAACAATGCCATCTTCTTGAGCAACAATACAGACTCCAGAATCTCTTGCGGCTTTGTACTCCATGCCTGTTCCGATCAATGGTGCCTGTGGTGTCAATAATGGTACAGCTTGTCTCTGCATATTAGAACCCATCAGTGCACGGTTCGAGTCGTCATTCTCTAGGAATGGAATCATTGCTGTTGCAACAGAAACAACTTGTTTTGGTGAAACATCTATAAAGTCAACTCTGTCTTTTGTTGTTATAATGTTTTGATCTTTAAATCTTGCAACAATGTTATCATCTAGAAATCTTCCATCTTCATCAAAGGCAACATTTGCTTGCGCTATAACATAGTTATCCTCTTCATCAGCTGTAAGATAGAGTATCTCATCCGTAATTAGATTCGTTTCAGAATCTACCCGACGATAAGGTGTCTCAATAAAACCAAATGGATTTACTCTTGCATAGCTAGATAAAGAGTTAATCAGTCCAATGTTCGGTCCCTCAGGAGTCTCGATTGGACACATTCTTCCATAATGTGAGTGATGTACGTCACGCACCTCAAAGCCTGCGCGCTCACGAGTTAAACCTCCAGGACCTAATGCACTTAAGCGCCTTTTGTGTGTAAGCTCAACAAGCGGATTGGTCTGATCTAGGAATTGAGAAAGCTGACTGCTACCAAAAAACTCTTTGACCGCAGCTATTACTGGTCTAATATTTATCAACGCTTGTGGTGTAATGGTGGTCACATCATGTATTGACATACGATCACGCACAACCCTCTCCATACGCGCTAAACCTATTCTAAATTGGTTCTGCAACAATTCTCCAACCGAACGAATACGGCGGTTACCCAGATGATCGATATCATCAACGTCGCCAACACCATATAATAGATTTATAAAGTAGTTTACTGTAGATACAATATCACTTGGCGTGATATTTTTTATAGATTCATCAACATTTTGATTAGAAATTATGTTAATAATTTCCCCTTCATCGTTAGGAGCATAAATTTTGACTGTTTGTAGCGGAATTGGCTCCTCTAAAACCCCTTGAACTGGTTCATAATTAATATAGTTAACTCCATCTTCTAATGCTGGTATCAATTTATTTAATAATTTACGATCCACAACTTGCCCTGTTTCAGCAATAATTTCTCCTGTTAGTGGATTTACAAGGTTTTCTGCTAGCTTCTGATTAAATAGTCGTGACTTAATATGAAGCTTTTTATTAACTTTATATCGACCTACATCTGCGAAATCATAACGTTTAGGATCGAAAAACCTTGTCCCCAATAAACTTTTTGCACTTTCAATAGTTGCTGGTTCTCCTGGGCGTAGCCTCTCATATACTTCAATCAATGCCTCTTCAGTTGACTCCGTATTATCTTTTTCTAATGTATTACGAACATAATGATTGTCACCTAGTAACTCAATAATCTCGTCATCTGTGCTAAATCCAAGCGCACGTAAAATAACCGTAACTGGCAACTTTCTCGTACGATCAATTCGTATATATATAATATCTTTAGAATCGATGTCTAATTCTAACCAGGCACCACGGTTCGGTATAATAGTTGAAGTAAATATTTCTTTACCATTTTTGTCATATTTCTTATCAAAATATACACTTGGCGAGCGTACCAGTTGGCTAACAACAACTCGCTCTGCACCGTTAATAATAAAAGTTCCCGTAGGTGTCATCAAAGGAAAATCTCCCATAAACACCTCTTGTTCTTTTACTTCACCTGTTTCTTTATTAATCAAACGTACTTTTGCTCTTATAGGTGCCGCATAAGTTACATCCCGTTCCTTGGATTCCTCCACCGAATACTTAGCTTCACCGATACTGTGATCAAAAAACTCTAAAACAAGGTTCTCACCAAAATCCTGAATAGGCGAAACATCCTGAAACATTTCACGCAGTCCCTCATTGATAAACCATTCATAAGAATTAAGTTGAACCTCGATTAGATTTGGCACGTCCAAAATTTCATGAATCTCCGCATAGCTTCTGCGTTCGCGCTTACCTAAATTTACTGTTTTTATTGCCAAGTTTTTCACCCCTTTTTAAACAGAGTAATAAAAAAAGAAAAAAATGGGTTGTTCAACCACATTTTTATTAAAATAAACTATCTTAGTATCTCTCACACCGCTTTCCATATCAATATAATTTAAAATTAAAAACGGACATAATAATCGTATATTATCATTTAAGCATTTATAAATGTTATCATATGCATTTGCAGTAGTCAAGTTTTATTTAGTGCTCTTTATTATATAGTAGCCCTTTGACCTCTTTACAACCTCTACCTTAGTGTAGAGTGACTCCAGTTCTTTAAATGTCGATAATGCTCCCTGCTTTTTCTGAATCACAACCCACAGCTCGCCGCCATTTTTAAGCGCAAGATGGGCTTCACGATATAATCTAAATACCGTCTTTTTGCCAGTTCTGATCGGCGGATTTAAAAACACATAATCAAACTCGCGTTCACTTATGTTCTCAAGTCCATCGCTCTGAACTACAGTTAATGCAACATCTTTGGAGATTAATTCGCTGTTTAAAAGAATATTCTCTTTCGTCAACCTAACTGCTCGTTCATTAATATCTGAGAAAAACAGATGTCCCTCCTGCAAGCCCGCAGCAAGGACAATCCCTATCGCACCATAACCGGCGGCAAAATCAAGTATCTTGCTTCCAGCCTTTATAACTGCCGATTCAATCAGTAGAGCAGAACCATAATCGATTCTGCTTCTTGAAAACACACTGCTATCAGTGCGAAAGGTGTAATCTTTATCAGATAACCTGTAAGTAAACTCATGTTCCTTCCGTTCAGCTGTTGGGTTCTTACTAAAATAATGTTCAGACATATGATTACCTCCAACAGTAATAAGACAAATTAACCGAAAAACCTATTGTTAACAACAGGCTTCCCGGCTACTTTTTTAATTAAACTAATTCTACTTCTGCGCCAGCTTCTTCAAGTTTAGCTTTTAGAGCTTCCGCCTCATCTTTAGAAATGTCTTCTTTAACAGCTTTTGGAGCATTATCAACTAACTCTTTAGCTTCTTTTAAGCCTAAACCAGTTACTTCCCGAACAAGTTTAATAACGTTAATTTTTGATGCGCCTGCGCTCTTAAGGTTTACAGTGAATTCTGTTTGCTCTTCTTCTGCATCAGCCGCTAACGCTCCACCTGCAACTGCAACTGGTGCTGCAGCTGTAACTCCAAACTCATCCTCAATAGTTTTCACTAATTCGTTTAATTCTAATACCGTCATATTTTTAATCGCTTCTATAATTTGATCATGTTTCATTTTTGTTTCCTCCAATTATT
>CAYZPB010000028.1:0-12286 GCA_964480445.1 uncultured Caryophanales bacterium | reverse complement strand
CTTTAACAAAAGGATAAGTTAAAAGATGATTTAATTGCACAATCACATTCTGTTGTTCGACTAACCATCCCACTTCAGTATCATCAAAATATTTCTGAATCTCCATAACATTTTCTCTAACTGGGTCCATTAATTGTAGCCATTTTTTTGTATGTGGTGCCTGAGATAATATTTCGCTTTGTTCATAATATGCCTTACACCCACCACAATCAGTATGCCCGCAGACAACTATATATTCAACGTTCAATACTAAAACCGCATACTCAATTGCCGATGTTGTAGCAACATATTCGTTAGATGACCGGTAATATGGAACAATGTTTGCTACATTTTGAATAATAAATAACTCTCCCGGTAAACTATTGGTAATTATAGTAGGTACTACACGCGAATCAGAGCAAGTGATAAATAATGTGTGTGGCTTTTGGAGATCGCTTAATTCGCGAAACAACTCCTTGTTTTTGTCAAATTCATCACTAGTAAATTCTTTAACCCCATCGAATAATTTGTTCATTTACGCCCTCCTATCACACAGCAGTACTTTTTAGATTAATCCTCTAGATCAAACTCAACCTCTAGCTGGTTAATTGGTGAACCGTCTACGGCACTTGACTCGTAAAGTGTTAAGCTACATGGTCCAACGAAGTTATCGTCTAAGTCGATTACAAATTCAAATTCTCCCCAACCTGGTGCCCCTTCTGATGCCATAATGTTATCGCTTATACTTACATCTGCACTATCAACAAGTTCATAGGAAAAACTTGCCTCCCAGACTCTAGCAAGTCCCTTAAAAACTAAAGTGCCTAGTGGTTGGACAGAATTATGGGCTGGACTAAACAGCTTAAATGTAGCATTTTGGGCAACAATTTCGCCTGATTCAAGTAATTCAATATCTAAATAAGCTGATTGCGGAAAAGCAAATAGCGGTTCATTTATTGCCACATGCCCAAACAAGGATTCTATAATCTCACCTTCAACCAAAATTTGCGTTGATTCATAACCAAACTGCTCCATAATCATTACAATTTGCTGTAAAATATAGGCTTCCCCTGTTGAACCAACCTGGCTATCTTGTATCTCTTTAGAAAAATTTACCTCTGCTACGCCATCAACACTCTCAACAGAAAGTACTTCTGTCTCAGCACTTACTAAAGGTGTTAACATATTACTATTAGGACCTTTTATCCAGCTTTCTAAAGCAACCATTTCTAGTAATTCATCCTCGGAAATCTGAACCGTCTGTCGCTCACGATAAATGTCAGCTAAAGCAACATCGGTAAAATATAAGGAGATTTCCTGTTTCTTAACAGTGGGTGGTTCTACAGGTTCAGGCTCTTCACCCTGACAAGCTATTAAACCGATTGAAACAACTAGCAGAAGAACGATTAATAATGTTATCTTTTTCATTATCTTACCTCCTAAAATATTTTTATTATTCGAGAATTTTATCTATGGCTGTTTCTGCTGCTGGCTCTTTGGGAACTCTGGCATAAATCGTAAAAATGAAAAATGCGAGCGAAAGCAGTAACATCATAATAATATAAATTTTATAAATACCAATCAAGTCAAAAAGCATACCAGCTAGAAAAACTCCAAACATTCGGCCCCCTGCAGCAGCGCTACTTACAATACCCTGATATAATCCCTTTTTATCAGTTGGCGCTAGTTCGGCTGCAGCTGTTGGTACTGCAGGCCAGGCCAGCATCTCACCAAAGGTTATTACGAACATCGCTACCACAAAGCCCAGATAGTAAAACGGATTAAAATATAAAATCAAGAACGCAAGCAGAAAAATAACGATACCGGTATAGATTTGTGAGTGTAGGCTTTTCAGCACTCTTTTGGTTAAAAAAGCAATTAATGGCTGTCCCAACACGATTACTATACCATTAATTGTCCATAATATCGTATATTGTGAATAAGGTATTCCAATATTATTAATATGAACAGCTATACTAACAGACCATTGTGAATATGGAATCCAGGCAATTAAAAAACCAAATGATAATAGCAGCAGCGGTACAAAGTTAATATATCTGCTGTTAAATGATCTTGTTTCACCTAAAGGAGTTAGTCTCTCCTCGGTTGATTTACTTTTAATCGCTTCCCAATCCTTCTGCTGAAAACCAAACAGTATTAATAATAGGAAAAAAATAAAGGTAATTGTATATGTAACGAATATTAGTCTCGGTAAAAATTGAAAAGCAATTCCTCCTATAATTGGCCCGAAAGCAACACCAAGGTTGTTAGCAACGTAAATAACATTATAGGTTTTACGGCCCCCTTCTGGCCATAAAGCTCCAGACATCGCATAAATCGCCGGGTAAATTAAACCATTGCTCAAACCTAAGAGCACGAGAAAAACTGCATAAATCGAAATATCACTAACAAAAATTAAGGAGAAAACTAAGACAATCGATATCAGTATGCCTGCTAAAATAGTATTTTTAGCACCGATTTTGTCATAGGCCCAGCCACCAATTACGTTGCCGAATATATTAAACATCTGCTGAATCATTAAAATGACACCAGCAGCAGCAATTGTGCCTCCAAGGACATTCTTAATATATAAGGTGTTAAGTGGGAATAGCATTGACATACCCATTGTATTGATAACCATAGCTACTGCTAATACCCAAATCTTTTTCGGATATTCATGATAAACTCTGCTGATCATATTCATTATGTTGCCAACTTTCTAGTCTCTAATATATTATGCTAACTTCGTATTATAAACATTATCGTCGGCATCTTTCAATCTTTTTGTAAGTTCTGGGTGACAGGTAAAGATAATTACCTGATGTTTTTGAGCTAATTCTTTTATTATTTCGATAGCACTAGCCAAGCGATACTCATCAAAATTCACTAAAACATCATCTAGCATGATAGGTAGTCGGTATTGCTGCGAGTACTCATCTATCAATGCATAGCGAATCGCTAAAAATAGTTGTTCAACTGTGCCACGACTTAGAAACTGTGGTTCAAACTGCTCACCGTCTGCCCTAATCACTCTTAGTTTATTTGAACCAATTGGTGAGATTAGTTTTGTGTAGCGGTTTTCTGTCATTTTACTAAACAAAACAGCAGCTTTGCGTAAAATATTCGGCTGTTTCTCTTCTTCGTAAAGCTTCATTGTCTGTTCTAATAATCGCTCGCTATAGGCATAACCTAGCCAATCTTTGCTCGCCTGCCCTAGCTCCGCTCGTAATTGTTCGTATTCATTTATTAACTCAGAGCTGCGCGTATCCGTCTCCATTGTTTTTATTTGAGCTTGTAGTTCGCCAGATTTTACCAGATATTCCTTATTTAATTTAATAAGTTTATACTGTTCAACCTCTAAAATTTCAACATCTTCTATTAGTTCATTAAAATCAACATTGTCGAGTGCGCTAATTAAGTCAACATTCTCTTTACTTGTATTGATTCTTACCTTGATAGATAAAAGCAGCTGCTCCCTCTTGTGGATTAATTCTCGATATTTCTTAAATTTGCTCGCGGCGCTATAAAACTCCTCAACATCAGCAACCTGTGCATGATCAATTAGTTCTTTTATTGTTGTTCTAAGTAATTTAATTTCCTCTTTATTCTGCTGCAAGGTAATTTCCGCCTCAGTAATACGTTCCTGGTTATTTTTATTCTGCAAAAGATTGTCATTATAAGTTGTTAACCGTTCGCTAAGTTCATTTACATGTTGGTCGAGTGCTTTGTCTTCAGGTAGTTTCGCGGCACCATAGAGCTTATTAATATTTGCGCGATATTCAGCTAAAAAATTCCTCGTCTCTGCTAATTCTTTTGTCAAGCTATCCTTTTGAGCAATAGATTCTTTTGTCCGCTCGATTATCCCAATTAAACTATTTAAGGTATTAAAATTTATTTTAGCAGGTAGACTCTTGCTTACAATCCAGTCTTGAAGCTCAGTTTTGAGAGTTCGATGCTCCTTATCACTTGTAGCTAACCTCTCTTTTAAACGCTCCTGCTTGCTTTTTATGTTCTTTAACTCTTTCTCGTACTCACCAATTCTCTTCTGCTCACCCATGCGGATAAGAGATTTACTAAGTTCAAGATTATAGTTTTGTTCCAGTCGATAAAAAGCCGAATTGTCGAGTTCCGTAAAACCTTGTTTTCTAAATGTTGGCTCTATCCTTTCAATCAATTCATTTTCCTTTGTCATTAGGCCTTTAAGCTGTTCAGTTACACTAGCAAGCTGATTGTTTATACTTTGTTTGTTTCGTCTGTTTTCTGTATGCCGCAAAAGGTTATATGTTGCAGTTGCTATAAGTCCAATCAATATAACTAGACCAATAATTAAAGGTGTCTCTAAATAATAAAAAGAGAAAACTGCGGCAATAATTGTAAATAGCACAATAAAGAAGTTGCCCAGTAATAGGGGCTTAGTTTGTAAGGATAATTGTTCCTGATATAAGGTCAACTGTTCCTCTTTATGCCTTTGTTCCATTCTGTTTTCATTAAGGTCGAACCAATTATTACGGATACTCGGAAATTCAGCTATTAAAACATCTGCTTCTTTTATACTTTCATCTTCTTGCTTAATTACACTAATCGCATTAAGCGTCTCTGCTTCAGCTTGTTCAACTCTTTCAGCTTCACGTGTTAATTCAGCAATCTCTTGTTTTTGTTTTTCCAAAATAGTATAAGAGTTCTGCAACTGATCTTTATCTTGAATCGTAATTTCAAAATCCCTGACAAATTTTTCATCATAGTCGTTACCAATCGAGCTAAGATTATCAAAGATTCTACTTTCAATCAGCTCGATTCTTCCTAGATAAGACTGTTCTTTTTTTAAGCTTTCTATATAGAAAGCCAACAGCGATTCAAGGTATTTAATTTGACTGCTCTGGCTGTGCAAGCTCTCATCCTCTTTTAGATCAATCATCTGTTTTTGCAATAATTTAACCCGCTCATTTAGCTCAGACTCTTTTGCTATCAATTTGTCTAGCTGAGACTGTGCATCCTCTAGTCTCCTTAAACCGTCTTCAGGAAACTTAAAGTTTTCAGGGTAATTTGCCAAATCTAATTCAACTTTTTTCAATTCTATATAAGTTTCATGGACCTGTATGTATTTTTCTTTATCTGTTAAGCTCTGACCAAGTTCGGCCAGCTGCTCTTCATGTCTTTTTATCTCTTTTTTCAAATTAGCAGCCCCTTGCTGATAATCTGCATACTTATCTGCCTCTTTATCCAATTCTCTAATTTGCTCAGAAATCTCGTCCAATGATTTTAATAGCTGATTTATTAATGGGTTCCGTCCAGATGGTAAAAAAAGTGCATTCTTCTTATTCTCAATCTCTTTTTTCATTTTTAATATTTGATTGACCGAGCCAGTTCCAACATGGTAGATAAAATCGTTAATCTGATCATCATTTAATAGCTCGATTTGCTGCAATTCCATTAAACCAAAACTAAATACTTGGCGAAAGATATTCTCATTTATTTTACCGATAATCGATGGTAATTGCTCCTCGCCTGCCTGTTCGCCAGATGGCAGCGTTATAACTACATCACCAGAAATTTTTTGTGTATAAATTCGCTCTATAATATATTTTTCACCATTGTCAGCCGTCAAAAATAGTTTCCCGCCAAACTTACCACCATCGATTGGTTCATATCGTTCGTGTAGATTTCTACGACTAGCAAAACCAAATAATATTGCTCTCACGAAAGCCATCAGTGTGCTTTTGCCGGCTTCATTTCTACCTTCGATGATATTTATACCAGAGGATAGATTAATCTCTGTATCGGCTAATTTACCAAAGCCATATATCTGTAAGGAGTCTATAATCATTGGTTTTCCTCCTCAAAAAGACTATCAATGGCATAAGCTCGAGCAAATTCCTCAACCTCGCTCCATCCCTCAGCTGGTAATTGTCTAAAATGTTTACGGAATGAGCGATTGTTCAATAGGTCCGCAGCAAAATCAAAAGTTTCTCCAGTTTTATCACTTATTGTAGCAAGCTTGTGCTTATCATTTTCTTTTAGATAGTCAGCCAAAAAAGAATCTCCAGCTATAATTTGTTCAAGTTCTACTAAGGGCCGTAGATTTATCTGAATCGACTCGATAATGACCCAGAATTCTGACTTTTTATAATGTTCGTTTAACGAAGCCTCGATTTCAGTCAACTGCTCTCCTCGTTTCAAGGTCAAATATAGCTCACTTCTTCCTGATAACAGCAATCGAATAATTAAAGGTCGTTGATAACGTTCTATTTCATCTTCAATCGTCTCATCTATTAAGTCAATTAGCTGGTCAAGACGTGTTAAACCCGTAACATCTATGCCAATCTGTTCCCAAACAATTTGTGATGTTGGTAACCATTTAGTATTTATAATTTGATTGTCTACAATCTCGACATAATGACACTCCTTAAGACCCCGTTCATTAATATGTCGCCCCTGAGTGTTGCCAGAATAAACAATCATTGGTTCCCGCTCATTAAGAGTTCCCTTATAATGAAAATGCCCTAATGCCCAGTAGTCGTAGTCTGTCATTTTTATTTCGCGCAGACTTGTTGGTGCATATGGGTCATAATCTTTGTCACCATCAACATTAGTATGGTGGAGCGCAATCGAAAATTTCTTACCTTGGTGTTTCTTAGCAAACTCCGGTAGTAGATTTTCGGTAAATTCTCGTTGTGGATAACTTCGACCGAAAATCTCTGCGACCGTCAGATCCTCATTAGGATAAGCTGCCCGCGTAACACTTGAGGCGGGAAAAGTATGCACATTATCTGGCCAATTATAATTGTTTTGCTTAGAGGTTAACGGGTCATGATTACCGTGGATTAGGTAGACCTTAATACCTGCCTGCCTTAACCTTTCCATCCCCCGAGCAAAATAAATTTCCGCTCGAACATTACGATTTTCTTTATCGAAGATGTCTCCTGCAATTAAGAGAAAATCTACCTCTAGCTCCAGACAATACTCAAGAACCTGGTCAAAAGCACGAAAAGTAGAGGAAATAATTTCCGTAGAAAATTGACCAGCGATATCTCTAATCCCTTTAAAAGGACTATCTAAATGTAGGTCTGCTGTATGAATAAATTTAAAGCTACTCATGTCTACCCTCCTCTAACCATTCACCAAGCTGATCAAGTGCTTTTCGGCGATAAGAATATTTTAATTTCTCTTCTATTGTTAATTGGCTCATTGTCATCTCACTACCACGCGGAATAAAAATTGGATCAAACGGATATTGACTGTCTGTTGGGAGATCATACGGAATATCTTCAATGATCCGGCCATACATTCTACCATGGAAGGTTTTGGCCTCCCCTTTCCACATTAAAGCAACAACGCCATGAAAATAGGCGCGCCGGTCTTCGTCTACTAATAGTTTTCTAATTCCTTTATAACCTATCTGTTGGAAAATTCGTTTTGTCAGGATTCCAGGGAAGCCCTCATATGCAAAAAAATACAGGCCCGAATCGTCAACAAGTACAGGTGAGTCACCCAGAATAGCCTGCTCAAGTTGTGATAACTTCTCCTTAGCAACCATTTCTATACCACAATTTGTAGGCTCGATAAATTCATAATCAATCGAGTCTACCTGATGTCCATATGGTGCCAGTGCTAGCCTTGCTTCCTTTAATTTTTCTTTGTTAGTAGTTACAAAGAGTAATCGCATTATAAATCCTTCTCAATCAGCAGCATAAAGGCCTCTTGCGCTGCACTTTGCTCTGACTCCTTCTTACTGTTACCAATACCTATACCAATTTCTTTATTATTTAAGCGGACCTCTGTCTTAAACTCTATCTCATGCGCTGGACCTGTCTGAGAAATCACATGATAGCTCAGTTTGCCAATGTTGTTTTTGTGAACATATTCTTGCAGATCACTCTTAAAGTCGCGAGTCAACATTAAATCCTCTTTATCCAGTAAGGGAAAAATCCACTTTGCAAAAAAGTTTTGGACAGCAGTCAATCCTTGATCAAGATAAAGCGCACCAACAAATGCTTCAAACAAATCCGCCAAAAGTGAGATACGCGTTCTACCGCCAGATAATTCTTCACCCTTGCCCAGTAAAACATAATCGGCTAAATTCAATTCATTCGCAAAATCAGCTAGCGAAGCCTCGCAGACAATGTTTGCACGAAACTTAGATAGCTCACCCTCCGAAAGTTGTGGGAGTTTTTGAAACAAGTGCGTCGACACTACCAAACCAACTACCGCATCCCCAAGAAACTCTACTCTTTCATTATCTTCAAGATTTTCATCCAAGTGTCCGTCCCGTTCATTCGCATAGGATGAGTGTGTAAAAGCAGTCTCATAGTAGTGAATATTGGTAAATTTAATTCCTAACATATGTGCTAATTGGTTTAAGTTTTTCCTCATTTTTCCACCTCAAGCAGATCATTACTAAAAATAAAACCCCGTCGGCAATCTGAGCAGGGTCTGAGCAGGTATTACAAATTATTTTTTTAGTATGCGTGACATATAGGAGACAGCATCCCCCACAGTAACAATTGCATCAGCATCATCATCATCAACCTCAACACCAAACTCATCCTCTAGCTCCATCACAATTTCTACTAGATCTAAAGAGTCAGCACCCAGGTCGTCCCTTATCGAAGCTTCATAAGTTACCTTATCTTCCTCGACATCTAAACGTTCCATAATTATTTTTTTAACCATTTCATATACATCCATATTGTCACCTCCTCACCTCAACATTATAATTTATAAGCCAATAAAAGACCAGTTTATTAAAAGCTATTAATATAGAAAAATGAGAGAGATAATATTCTATTGTAAACCAGTTTTAATCTTGTTCTTAACCTCACCATTAATATATAAGCGAGCCTGACGAACTGCATTCATAATTGCAATCTCATTTGACGACCCGTGAGCTTTAATAAATGCACCATTTATCCCTAGTAATGGAGCACCACCTACCTCACTATAATCAGTCCGTTTCTTAATGTTTTTTAAAGCTGGTTTTAATAATAAAGCACCCATCTTTGAACGAGTAGTGCTAAATAATTCTTGTTTTAAAAGCTCAAGAAGTGAACTAGCTACGCCTTCGGTTAGTTTTAAAACAACATTGCCAGAAAACCCATCGGCAATTAGTACATCGCAAACACCTGCTGGCACATCTCTAGCCTCTATATTACCAACAAAATTTATATCCTGTTCCTTAAGCAATGTAAAGGTGTTTCTCATCAATTCATTACCCTTAGTCTCCTCAGTACCAACGTTTAACAAGCCAATCCGTGGATTTAAAACGCCTAATACTTCCCTAGAGTAAATATTGCCCATTAGCGCATATTGGATTAACTGCTCTGGCGATGGATCCATATTGGCTCCTGAATCTAATAGTAGCACACCATCACCAACGATTGTTGGTAGTACTGTCGCTAGTGCTGGTCTTTCAATTCCTTTAATCCGTCCTACAATTAAGAGCCCGGCAGCCATCAAAGCGCCTGTATTGCCAGCTGAAATTAAGGCTGCAGCTTTCCCTTCTTTAATAAGGTTTGCAGCAATAACCATGGAAGAGTTTTTCTTCCTTCGAACAGCGCGGACCGGCTCATCCTCAGTGGCAATGATCTCCGTTGCATTGATAATCGAGATTCGCTTAGAATATTCTGCCGGTAAATATTCTCTTATCTTTTCTTCTAGTCCAACAAAGATAATCTCAATATCAGTATATGCCTCTACCGCTAATAATCCCCCTAGAACGTTAGACTTAGGTGCATTGTCACCACCCATCGCATCGATAATTATTTTCATAATTTAACACCTCTTTCCATCTTGTTAAATTAAAAAAGCTTCATACCTAAGATGAAGCTTTCCATTAATTATCTTTTCTTCTTCTCTTGTTTGATAATAACTTTAGAATTATATTGCCCACATTCTTTACATACCCTGTGGCTCAACTTAAGTTCACCACAATTGGAACAAGCTGACATTCCTGGTACTTCTAACTTAATATGCGTGCGACGTTTATCACGACGTGCTTTCGATGTTTTTCGCTTTGGTACTGCCATATTAACACCCCCTACAACTAATAAAACTTTTTATTCTTTGGTAAACCAGTCTGCCAATCCAGCTAAACGCGGATCAAGCCTCTCGTCTGTACATTCACAGGGTTCAACATTTAAATCTACCCCACAGATCGCACATAGTCCCTTACACGCCTCATCACAAATTGGAATGTAAGGCATTAGAATTGCTACCGCCTCTTCAACGATTGGTTTGATATTAATCTCGTTATTTGTAATTAGCGTGTATGGCTGATCAGCACTTACACCAGCTTCGGCTTCAGCTACAATGAAAATCTCGTCAAAATTCTGCTCTTCTATTTTCGTGAAAGATTGCAGACAACGCGAGCATTCATAAGTAATTTTCACCTCTACGCGACCATTTACCATATAGTAGTTTTCGGCCTTAGAAAGAGTTCCAACGACTGTAACGGGCGAGATAGCAGAAATTTCTTGCTGTCCAGTTGCTAAATAGCTTACATCTTCTGTATAATTAAATCCTAGCTCACCATTTGTCTTATCAATTTCCCAAGTCTTGATTACCATATTAAACACCTCTTAAACAACAATAGTCATTATATATTATCACTCTATAATTTGCAATTATTATCTGCTTTTAGAAAAGGAATTTGGAGGCAAAAAATCATGTCAGTTTTAGGAATCATCGCCGAGTATAACCCCTTTCATAATGGACACCTATACCACTTACAGCAGGCGCAAGCAATCTCGCAAGCAAGCACGACGATTGTTGTTATGTCCGGCCAGTTCGTTCAACGTGGGGAACCGGCGTTAACCGATAAATGGAAACGTGCCGAATTTGCACTAGCACATGGCGTTGATCTTGTAGTTGAGTTGCCGACCGCCTATGCTATTCAATCAGCTGAGCTCTTTTCCTATGGCGCCGTCTCAATCCTTGAACAGTTACAGGTCTCCTCTTTAGTTTTTGGTAGTGAAAGTAATGACATTGCCCAGCTTGAAAGTGTTGCCACTTTACTAGCAGAAGAATCAAGCGAGTTTCGCGAGCAGGTGCAGACATATTTAAGTGACGGTTACGCCTACCCTCGCGCCCTAGCTCTTACCATTAATCAGATATTAACAGATGATCTAACATTTTCATATCAATCAAACGATATTTTAGGAATCCAATATATATCGACTATCAAGCGACTAAACAGCAAAATTACTGCCCTACCAATTAAAAGAATACTAACAAAATATACTGAGCCAACAATTACTAACGATCAAATTGCCAGTGCAACAGCAATTCGTAATAGTATCTTGCTTAATAATAACTTAGATAATCTTATTACACATCTACCCACTAGTGTTTATCATAGTCTAGCCGATTCTTTAAAAAAGGGGCAGATTAATAGCTGGGATAATTACTTCAGAACTCTGCAAATATTACTTCACAGCCTTAGCAGTGACCAATTAGCGCGAATCCATGGAATGGAAGAGGGTCTAGAAAACCGCTTAAAGGAGCTAGCACAGGAAGCGAAAGATTTTAAGCAACTAGTAGAGTTATGTAGCAGTAAGCGTTATACTAATGCGCGAATTAGACGAACACTCTTAAATTTATTGTTAAATCTAACGAAGACACAATATCAACAAATGGAGCTCTTTGGAGGGGCCCCGAACATCAGAGTGCTTGGCTTTAATCAGAATGGGCAGGCTTATTTAAACAAAATTAAAAAAGAAATTTCTGTGCCTCTAATCACCAATATCCCCCGCGAACGTTCTCTGTTGCTTGATTTTGATTTAGTAGCAAGTAGTATCTATAATCTTGGAATCAGCAATTATGGTAAATCAACTGAATACAACAGACTACCTATAATTATTTAATGTTTTTTGTAGGTAATTTCTCTAAAAAATCCAGTGCCTCTGTTAGTGTGGAAACCGGTACAACCTGTAAGCGATTGCCCAATTCTTCATTAACGCGATTAGCCTCTAGTAAATTGCTGTTAGGATTATCTGGATCGTTAGGCACGAAAAATATTTCTGCATCTTTTTTAAGTGCCGTCTTAATCTTTAACCGCACACTACCAACTCTACCGACCTCTCCCTCGGCATTAATTGTACCAGTTCCAGCTATCTTATAACCTTTTGTAAGTTCCTTATCCTGTCCGGCCTGTCTGACAATTTCTAAACTAAACATTAAACCTGCTGATGGTCCAAAAATGCTCTTAGTGGTAAAATTTATTGCCCTACTAGCCTCATCTAGAGGCACGACTGAAAGTCCAAGATACGGTAAAGCAGCACTAATTGCGTTTTCTTTAGATTCTTGCATTGAT
>CAYZPB010000027.1:0-12941 GCA_964480445.1 uncultured Caryophanales bacterium | reverse complement strand
ATCTATGATGAATTGCTGCTTGTGACAACAGAGCAGGCCTATCATACTGCGCGAAAATTGGCGCGGACTGAAGGTATTCTTGTTGGAATTTCAAGTGGTGCAACAATCTTTGCCGCTTCGAAAATTGCGCAAAGATTAGGAAGCGGCAAACGTGTTGTCACGATTGCCGCTTCCGGTGGCGAACGCTATCTTAGCACGCCGCTTTATAAAGATTTATAATTTTAAAGTTTAAATTTGAAGTTTCCCTCTTTTAAATTACTTATTTGCCTTTGGTGCAGAAGTGATGATGTTATCGATAATACCATAGGCTTTCGCTTCTTCTGCGGATAAGAAATTATCACGATCAGTATCGACTGCAATTTTTGTAACTGGTTGACCTGTTCGCTCTGAAAGAATTTCGTTCAGCTTATCACGCATTTCCAAAATCCTTTTGGCGTGAATTTGAATGTCGCTCGCTTGTCCTTGTGCGCCGCCTAAAGGTTGGTGAATCATGATTTCGCTGTTTGGCAGTGCAAATCTTTTACCCTTAGTTCCAGCAGCTAATAGAAAGGCACCCATTGATGCAGCCATTCCGATTGCAATCGTTGAAACATCTGGGCGAATATATTGAATGGTGTCATAAATTGCCATTCCTGCAGTAATTGAACCGCCAGGACTATTGATATAAAGACTAATGTCTTTATCAGGGTCCTCAGCAGCTAAGAAAAGTAGCTGTGCAATGATAACGTTTGCAACGCTGTCGTCAACCGGACTTCCAATAAAAATAACGCGATCCTTTAATAGGCGCGAATAAATATCATAAGCACGTTCGCCACGATTTGTTTGTTCTACTACCATTGGTACATAATAGCTCATAAATTATTCTCCTCCTTGAATTAATCTATTCTTAGAATACCATTTTTATAGTTACTATACTATAAATTATAATCGATTAGTCAGAAAAGGTCAAAGCATGAAATGTAAATTATAAAGTGGTACGCCCGAAGGGATTCGAACCCCCGACAAACCTGGTTCCGGAAACCAGTGCTCTATCCACTGAGCTACGGGCGCATACTAATACTAAATTATACATTCGGTCGTCGCGTTTAGCAAGTAGCCTACTTAGATGGACTGCTTTAACTTAATTATAACAAATATCTTGCAATTTCATAAAATATCTATACTTTGATAAGGAAGTTGAGGCAGATTCATGTTAGAATATAAGAGAAAATAGAGTTTGAAAATATAAGATGTGTGAATGAGATGGATGGGAGGCTGTTTCTTTGGAGAAAAAGTCAATACTTGATGTGGACTTGGATGGTAAAAGAGTGTTTTGCAGAGTAGACTTCAATGTACCGGTTTATAATGGAACGATAAGTGATGACACGAGAATTATTGAGGCACTACCAACGATTAGGCATATAGTGGACAGTGGTGGGATGGTGATTCTAGCTAGTCATCGTGGTAGACCGAATGGTGAGGTCGACGAAAGTTTACGTCTTAAGATAGTTGGGGACCGGTTAGCAGAATTGATTGGCATACCAGTACTTAGCTTAAAAGAATCAACAGGTATTGATGTTAAGAAGGCAGTAGAACAGATGAAAAAGGGCGATATTATTTTGCTTGAAAATGTACGCTTCCATAAAGGTGAGGAAGCGAATGACTTGACTCTTGCAAAAGAGTTTGCAGACTTAGCTGACATTTATGTAGATGACGCTTTTGGTACTGCACATCGAGAACATGCTTCGACTGCGGGTATCGCCAAATTTTTGCCAGCTGTAGCTGGTCTTTTAATGCTTAAGGAGATGGAAGTTCTTGGTAAGTATTTAATAAATCCAAAGCATCCCTACACTGCAATTATCGGCGGTGCAAAAGCGAAGGACAAAATAGAAGTAATCAGCAACCTACTCGATCGAGCGGATAACATTCTGATCGGTGGTGGTTTGGCTAATAACTTTATCAAAGCTATGGGTCATGAGGTTGGCAAATCAATTCTCGAAGAGGATAAAATCGAATTAGCACAAATGCTAATTTTTCAAGCAGCACAGATGGGAGTTAAGTTGATGATGCCAGTTGACGTGGTTGTAGCCCGCGAGATTTCGGAAAACGCAGTTGCTTGGGTTGTGCCAATTGACAGTATACCAGAGGATGCCTATGCCTTAGATATCGGGCCAGAAACAATTGCCCAATACACAATGGCGATAGCCTGTGCCAAATTGATTATTTGGAATGGGCCGATGGGGCTATTTGAGATCGAGCAGTTTTCGGCAGGGACTGTGCAGATTGCGCAGGCTGTAGCCAATTCCTGTGGAGCCACAATCGTCGGTGGTGGGGACTCCTTAGCAGCACTTAAAAAGGCTGGTGTTGTGGAAAACATTACACATATTTCAACAGGCGGCGGTGCTTCGCTTGACGTAGCTCAGGGTAAGGAACTACCAGCGGTTGCCGCACTTGATGATAAATTACCTGACTTAGTTGGAAGTAAGGATGGATGATTAGATGAGAAAACCAATTATAGTTGCCAACTGGAAGATGCATAAAAACATGGAGGAGACACGCGATTATCTAGCTAGCTTAGGAGATTCGACCTTTGAAATGGTCGAGTCTGTTCTCTGTCCACCATATACTAACTTGCACATACTCTACGAACAAAAAGATCCGTTAGTGGTTCGGATTGGGGCACAGAATATGTGCTGTCGGTTAGAAGGTGCGGTGACTGGCGAAATCAGTCCTTTAATGCTTCAAGAGCTGGCAGTAGAATATGTAATAATTGGGCACTCTGAACGGCGCGCAATCTTTAAGGAGTCTGATCAGATGTTGCTGCGTAAAATGCGGTTGGCTCATGATGTGGGCATCACACCGATTCTTTGCGTCGGCGAAAATGAAAATGAGTACATAGCAGGAAAAACTACAGTTATAGTTACTGAGCAACTTGAGGAAGCACTAGAGGATCTAAAGCCAGAGGAGATTGCTGCTAGTATTATCGCCTACGAACCGGTCTGGGCGATTGGAACGGGAAAGGCTGCAACACCTGAGGCTGCGAATGCTGTAATCGGTATAATTCGTCAGCAACTGGAACAACTTTATGGTGAGGAGACTGCTGAGCAGGTCCGGATTTTATATGGCGGAAGTGTTGATGCGGCAAATATTGCAGACTTTATGGCAGAGCCAGAGATCGATGGCGCCTTGGTTGGCGGCGCAAGCTTAGATCCTGATAATTTTGTTGAGATTTTGCGAACGGTTGATGGATTAGATAAATATATGAAGAGCTAGTTTAGATAAGAGGTGTACCGATGAAAAATAGGAAACCATTGCTGCTAGTTATCATGGATGGTTATGGATTGCGGGAGGAAAGTTTCGGTAATGCGGTTAAACAAGCGCAGGCACCTAATCTTGATCGCTTCTATGCCCAGTATCCGCAGACAGAGCTTGCGGCTAGTGGGCTAGCTGTTGGGCTGCCGGAAGGGCAAATGGGTAACTCTGAGGTCGGGCACCTTAATCTTGGTGCTGGGCGAGTAGTTTACCAAGATTTAACGCGCATTACGCAAGCAATTGCAACAGGAACTTTTGGCGAGAACGAGGTGCTGCAAAATGCTATGCAGTATGCACAGGCGAATAAGCAGCAGCTTCATCTCTATGGTCTACTCTCTGATGGCGGTGTCCACAGTCATAATAGTCATTTATATGCCTTGTTAGAACTGGCAAAAAAAACTGGTCTGACCAATGTATATGTCCATGCTTTTCTTGATGGTCGCGATGTGGCGCCAGATAGTGGAGTCGGCTACTTGCAAGAGCTAGAACAGAAGTTGACAGAAATCGGCGTGGGCAAACTGGCAACAGTGATGGGCCGCTACTACGCGATGGATCGTGATAATCGCTGGGAACGCGTGGAGAGAGCTTATCGTGCTCTTGTGCATGGCGAAGGTGAGCGAACGACTGATCCAGTCGCTGCCGTTAAAGGCGCCTATGAGCGTGGGGAATATGATGAATTTATCAAACCGATTATTGTGGTTGATACAGCAGGGAAAGCGATTAGCACGATAAAAGATCGCGATGCGATTATCTTTTTTAATTTCCGGCCTGATCGGGCAATTCAGCTGACTCGCGCCTTTACTGAACAAAACTTTACAGCTTTTGAGCGTGGTTTAAATAAGACAGACGCAAGCCCTGATTTCCCGGGTAATATTTATTATGTGTCTATGACGCAATATAGTGTCGATTTAGCAGTCGAGGTTGCTTATCAGTCGGTGGATATAGTTAATACTTTGGGGGAGGTTCTGCAGAATCAGGGATTAAAGCAGCTGCGGATTGCCGAAACAGAAAAGTACCCGCACGTTACCTACTTTTTTAATGGCGGGCGCGAGCTACGCTATGAAGGCGAGGAACGCATTTTGATTCCTTCACCAAAAGTTGCCACCTACGACCTACAACCAGAGATGAGTGCCTATCAGGTGACGGCTGCTCTGAAAGAGGAATTAGACAATACTAGCTACGATGTAATTATTTTGAACTATGCAAATTGTGATATGGTGGGACACACTGGAAAGATAGCGGAGACGATTAAGGCGGTCGAGGCAGTTGATGCCAATGTGGGATTTATCGTAGATTATATAAAAGAGTTAGGTGGGCTTGCGCTGATAACAGCGGACCACGGCAATGCAGAGCTGGTAGAGGATGAGACAGGAGCTCCAGTTACAGCACATTCAACCAACCCGGTACCATTAATTATTACGGAAGCGGGGTTGGAATTGTGTGACGGCGGCGCTTTGGCAGATATTGCACCAACCATACTTGATTTATTAAACATTGCACAGCCTAGCGAAATGAGTGGGAAGTCGCTAATAAATAAGTGATATAATAGATTATAACAAAATAACTTAAGGGGTGGTAAGGGTGACAATTATTTCTGATTTATATGCACGTGAGGTGCTTGATTCTCGTGGTAATCCAACTGTTGAGGTAGAAGTTGTTCTTGAATCAGGAGTAGTTGGACGAGCAATCGTTCCTTCAGGTGCATCGACAGGTGCGCATGAGGCAGTAGAGCTGCGTGACGGTGATGAGTCGCGTTATCTTGGTAAGGGAGTATTGCAAGCGGTGACAAATGTTAATGAAATTATTGCGAGCGAGCTTATCGATTTCGACGCACTTGACCAGTTGGGAATCGATCAATTTTTGTTAGAGTTGGATGGCACGCCGAATAAAGAGCGAATTGGGGCGAACGCTATTCTTGGTGTATCAATGGCAGTAGCTCGAGCATCTGCCGAGGCACTGGGGTTGCCACTTTATGTTTATCTTGGTGGCGTTAATGCAAAGACATTGCCGATACCGATGATGAACATTTTAAATGGTGGCGAGCACGCCGACAATAATGTTGATATCCAAGAATTTATGATTATGCCGGTTGGTGCAGAAAACTTTGCAGAAGCTCTAAGAATGGGCGCGGAAATTTTCCATAATTTAAAAGCTGTTTTGCAGGCAAAGGGACTAAACACCTCGGTTGGAGATGAGGGTGGTTTTGCGCCGAATCTTGCGTCAAACGAAGAGGCGATTATTACAATTCTAGAGGCGATTGAACAAGCCGGCTATAAAGCAGGCGAGGAAGTTTATCTTGCACTTGATGTGGCAGCTACTGAATTCTATCGTGATGATAAGTATGTACTCGCTGGCGAGGGAGTCGAAAAAACAACTGAGCAGCTCATCGATTATTACGAAAAGCTAATCAGTAAGTATCCGATTATTTCGATTGAGGATGGCTTAGCGGAAGATGATTGGGAAGGTTGGAAGCTGATGACTGAGCGGTTGGGAGATCGTGTCCAATTAGTTGGCGACGACCTATTTGTAACCAACACTGAACGTTTAGCGAAAGGAATCGCAACTGGCACAGCAAATTCTATTCTGATCAAAGTTAACCAGATAGGCACGCTGACCGAAACTCTCGATGCAATCGAAATGGCTAAAAGAGCTGGTTACACAATAGTAATTTCACACCGCTCGGGTGAGACTGAGGATACATTTATTGCCGACCTAGCTGTTGCGGTTAATGCTGGTCAGATTAAAACAGGCGCACCATCGCGGACAGACCGAGTTGCTAAATATAATCAGCTTCTGCGAATTGAAGATGAATTGGCGCTGGTTGCGGAGTATGGTGGAATAACATATAGATAAAGGAAGATGTAAATGAAGGAAAGGTTAACTGCTCGGGAAAGTTTACAAATTGAGAAAGAAGAATATAGCTACTATTCGCTAACCAATTTTGCTAAGGCTATGGGGAGCGATATCAGCAGACTGCCAATTTCGATCAGAATCTTGCTTGAAGCGGCGATTCGTAATTATGATGGAAAGGCAATCACGGAAGCACATCTGGATCAGTTGTTAAACTGGGGCTCGCATGACGTGAGGGATGCAGAGGTCCCCTTTGTGCCAGCGCGTATCATTTTGCAGGACTTTACTGGCGTACCGGCTGTAGTTGATTTAGCAGCGATGCGCGAGGCGATGGTAAAACTCGGCGGTGATCCAGCCTTAATCAATCCGATAATTCCGGTTGATTTGGTAATCGATCACTCCTTAATGGTTGATAATGCAGAGTCAGAAAACGCACTAGACTATAATTTAGAGCGGGAATTTGCGCGCAATCAGGAGCGCTACCAGTTTTTGCGCTGGGCGCAGGAATCTTTTAGCAATTTTCGTGTGATTCCACCAGCGACAGGTATTATTCATCAGGTCAATTTAGAGTACTTAGCCGATGTTGTAATTCGCAGTAAGAGTCCTGACGGAAGCGAGCAGCTGATTTATCCAGATAGTTTAGTTGGCACGGACTCGCATACGACAATGATTAATGGCCTTGGCGTTCTTGGCTGGGGTGTTGGTGGTATTGAAGCTGAAGCCGGTATGCTAGGGCAGCCGCTTTATTTTGTTGCGCCAGAGGTTGTTGGTTGCAAGTTAACGGGTAAGCTAGCGGAAGGCGTTACGGCTACGGACCTTGCCTTAACAATAGTAGAGCTACTGCGTAAGGAGAATGTTGTTGGCAAAATTGTTGAGTTTTACGGTGAGGGTATTAAGGCACTTACATTAGAGGACCGCGCGACAGTTGCCAATATGGCGCCAGAATATGGTGCGACAATGGGCTACTTCCCAGTCGACCAGATTACCTTAGATTACTTAGAACTTACTGGACGTGAGCAGCATCTTATCCAGTTGGTTGAAAAATATTATAAAGCACAGGGTTTATATGCTACAGGCGAAGAGAATGTAATTCAATATTCGACTAAGTTAGAATTCGACTTGGCTTCTGTAGAAGCCAGCATTGCTGGGCCGAAACGGCCGCAAGATCGGATGCAACTTTCCGAAGTAAAGAGAGCTTGGAACGAGACTAGAGCGGAGCTCTCGAGCAGGGATGAAGAGAAAGACTGCTTGACGGCGCTCGATTCGGTTTTCACCGAAGAAGAGCAGTTGGGTGATGGTTCTGTGGTGATTGCAGCGCTTACAAGTTGCACCAACACCTCTAATCCGAGCGTGATGTTAGCCGCTGGCTTAGTGGCTAAAAAGGCGCTTAAACTTGGCTTAAAGTTACCGTCATATGTGAAGAGCTCGCTAACCCCTGGTTCGCGTGTAGTTACGAGATATTTAGAGAATGCGCAGCTGCTGGAGCCACTGGAAGAGCTTGGTTTTCGCTTAGCTGGCTATGGTTGTGCAACCTGCATCGGTAATAGTGGACCGCTTGAAGCTGTGGTCACCAAGAAAATTCAAGATCAAGATTTAACAGCTGTCTCCGTACTTTCTGGCAACCGAAACTTCGAGGGACGAGTTCATCCGTTGGTGAAGGCTAATTACTTGGCATCACCACCGCTTGTTGTTTTATTTGCCCTGGCTGGGCGGATTGATATTGATTTAACGACAGAGGTAATCGCTTTTACTGCTGAGGGTGAACCAGTGTTTATGAGCGATCTATGGCCAACCGATGCTGAGCTTAAAGAGCTGCAAGAGCACGCAGTTAACAGACAGATTTTTGCGGACGAGTATCAGGATATCTACAAGGTTAATCAATTGTGGAATGAGATCGCAGTTACTAAGGGAGAACTGTACCAATGGGATCAGCACTCAACCTATATTCAGAATCCGCCGTATTTTGACGAATTAATTGAAACATCGACTGACCAGCAAGCTGATAAGCAGCAAGCTGTTGCAAATATAGAGGAGGCTCGAATACTGGCATGGCTAGGCGATTCGGTGACAACTGATCATATTTCGCCCGCAGGTAATATTGCGAAAGCTAGCCCTGCAGGTCGCTACTTGTTGGAACAAGGCGTTAATGAAACTGAGTTTAATTCCTATGGTTCGCGACGCGGTAATCATCAAGTGATGATGCGAGGGACTTTTGCAAATATTAGAATTCGCAATCGACTGGTGCCGGAACTTATTGGCGGGATGACCAAATATCAGCCGACCGGTGAAGTGATGTCGATTTATGATGCAGCAATGCGCTATCAGGAAACTGAGACTCCACTTGTAATACTAGCTGGCAAGGAATATGGGACAGGTAGCTCGCGTGACTGGGCTGCTAAGGGTCCGCGCTTACTTGGTGTGAGTGTGGTAATTGCTCAGAGTTTCGAACGCATTCACCGAAGCAACCTTGTTGGGATGGGAATTTTGCCATTGGAGTTAGCCGATGAGATTAGCTGGGATGATTTAGGGTTAACTGGGGACGAATCTGTAACGATTAAAGGACTTGGTCAAGAACTAAAACCAAAGCAGATGATTATTGTTGAGCTGCGGAAAGCTGATGGAACAGCAGTTGAGCTGCCCACGATTCTTCGCTTAGATAGTATTGTTGATATTGAGTACTACCGTAATGGTGGTATTTTACAGACGGTTCTGCGTGAATTACTTAAGTGAATTAAGCGTGCCAGGAAAAAACTTGGGGGGGGGTGTAATAATGAGTACAAGAAAAATGATTGTTTTACTATTAGTGTTTATCCTAATAGGCTTCATGGTTGTTGGGTGTAACAGTGGAGATGCTGGCAAGGAACCAGGTAGTAATGAAGCAAACGGTGGCAACGAAGTGAACGGGGGACAAAATGAAGAAACGCTGGAGTATTTGCTACACTGGGAAGATGGGCTATCATATTTGGATGTCGGGACTGCTTTTAAAATGTGTGAAAAAGCATTGAATGACTATCACCGGGCAATTTGGAATGGTGAACCAATAGACTTAGACTTATTTATTGAAAATGCTAACCTTAAACAATATTTGGATAAACAGATACAGGATCAATACACTACCTATGGTAAAAAGAATACTGTAACAGATGTGAAAGTCAGTATTTTTGAGGCTCAGCATATTACAGACGCTGGCAAGAATTATATTTATCTAAAATTGCCTATTGCGATAGTAAAGAGTATCGGCGAAACTGGTGAAGTTTTCGAGTTTATCGTTGACAGCTCTAATGATAAACTTGTAATTGCAGATTGGTACAATGCTAGTAAAGATTCGTATGACTTCCTGGTTCGTGGTGAGGGCGAGCAACTTGATAATCCAGAGGTCTGGAAAGACGAAGAATGGACAAGAGAGTTATTTAGTAAGCAGTAAGCAGGTTCGCGGAGCTTAATATCAGTAAAGATATGATTCATAATTACCTGAAGAATATTACTGACCCTGCTCTTGATGATATTTACCGCACGATAATAAATAAAATTTATACGATGAATAACATATTTATTACTTGAACTTTATTTTTATCTGTGATAAATTACTTATGTTGACCCAAATGGGAGGTGCTATACTGTGAAAATTTTCTTTACGGTTATGTTGATATTAGTTTCAATCGGATTGATAGCGGTTGTATTATTGCAATCAGGAAAAAGTGCTGGTCTATCCGGTAGTATTGGTGGTGGCGCTGAACAGCTTTTTGGTAAGCAAAAAGCACGAGGATTGGATGCTATACTTGAAAAGCTGACTATTGTTTTGGCAGTTACTTTTATTGTGTTATCTGTTCTTGTAGCTTTTTTAGCCTTGTAAACTAGCGCGAGTTTAGCTAGCATTGCGAAGTAAGATAATTTAATGAATATAAACTAAAGAAATAAAACAGTAAGAGAGCTTACTGTTTTTTGTGTTATTATTAAAGTATAGAACGGCAAAATATAGGACAATGTGCGTGAAAAAGAAGTAGTCAGGGATGTGACAAATAAAAGATCGAAAAGGAATGATAGACATGAGTGCGGCGAAAGAACTTACAAAAGAACAGATACTAGAATATATGCGCAACAAGAGTTATAAGCCACTTAACATTAAAGAGCTGGAGGAAGTTTTCGCAATCGAAGGTACAGCTCAATTTAAAAGTTTCGTGAAGTTGTTAAACAATTTAGAAAAAAGCGGTGAGATTGTACGGACTAGAACCAATAATTATGGTTTGCCGGAGCGGATGAATTTGCTGCGCGGACGACTGCAAGGGCATGCGAAGGGCTTCGGTTTTCTAATACCTGATGATAAGAATGAGGTAGACGTTTATATAGCTGAGAAGGACATGAACGGTGCAATGAACGGGGACCACGTGTTGGTGCGTCTTAATAGTAAAAAAACAGATGCTCGTCCTGAAGGTGTTATAATCCGCATCTTGACGCGCGCCAATATCGAGATTGTTGGCCGGTATGATGGTGACGAGCAGTATGGCTTTGTTATACCAGATGACAAAAGAATTTCCCGCGATATTTTTATCCCGCGTGGTCAGATGAAGGGCGCGGTTGAGGGCAGTAAAGTGGTCGTAAGGATTAATAAGTATGGAGATGCCCGCAAGAACTGTGAGGGCGAGGTTATTGAGGTGTTGGGTCACCGCAATGATCCGGGTGTTGATATCTTATCAATTATTCGCAAATACGCTTTGCCGGAAGAGTTTAGCACTAAGGTGTTAAATGAAGCTAACGCCTTACCCGATTCGATCAGTGCTACAGAACTAGCCAAGCGCCAGGATTTGCGTGAAAAGGTGATTTTTACAATTGATGGTGCTGATGCAAAGGATCTAGATGATGCAATCTCGATTGAACGAATAGGAGATGGCTATCAGTTGGGCGTGCATATTGCTGACGTGGCACATTATGTTAAAGAAAAATCGGAGCTTGATCTCGAGGCTTATGAACGCGGAGCAAGCGTCTACCTTGTTGATCGCGTAATACCAATGTTGCCACCTCGTTTATCCAATGGTATTTGCTCGCTTCACCCAGGTGAGGATCGTTTAACAATTACTTGTTTAATGGATTTTACTGAGGATGGGACGGTTAGCTCGCATAAAATTTTTAAAAGTGTAATTAGAAGCCACAAACGAATGACTTATGAAAATGTACGAAAGATCCTTGTTGATCAGGATGCCGAGGCAAGTGCTGAATATGAAGGTTATGTTGAGCGGCTAGAATTAATGCAAGATTTAGCACTTAAGCTGCGTGGCAAAAGAATTGAACGCGGAGCGCTTGATTTTGATTTCGATGAGATTAAAATAATTGTTGATGAGGTTGGGAAACCGACGGATATCCTGCGTGTTGAACGTTCGATTGCTGAGCAGATAATCGAGGAGTTTATGCTGGTGGCTAATGAGACAGTTGCTCAGCATTATTACGGACTACAGATTCCTTTTCTCTATCGAGTGCATGAGGATCCGGACCCAGACAAGCTGATGGCATTTGCTGAGTTTCTGAGCACCTTAGGCTATCGCGCTAAAGGTCTAACGACCGATACTCATCCACGAGTATTACAGCAAATACTGAAAAGGATTGTGGGAACACCGGAAGAAACGATTATTAGTACGATTTTGCTTCGCTCGATGAAGCAGGCGCGCTATTACCACGAGCCGCTAGGACATTTTGGTTTATCGACAAAATATTATTCACACTTTACATCGCCAATTCGCCGCTACCCAGATTTGCAGATTCATCGGATTATTGGTGAGTTGCTGGATAAGGGGCGGTTAACAGGTGGGCGGATAAAGTTTTTGCAAGAGACCCTGCCGGAAGTTGCGGAACATGCCTCTGAGCGCGAACGAATTGCGATTGATGCAGAACGTGAGACGGATGACCTTAAGAAAGCCGAATATATGCTTGATAAAATTGGCGAGGAGTTTGAAGGCATTATCAGTAGCGTTACCTCCTTTGGAATGTTTGTCGAGCTTGAGAATCTGGTTGAAGGCTTGGTGCATGTTAGTTATTTGACAGATGACTATTATCGTTATAATGATAAGCTACACGCTCTGGTTGGTGAGCGCACAGCAAAGGTCTATCGCATCGGGGATATCGTTAATGTTCGCGTAGTTAAAGTGAACATTGATGATTATAAGATTGATTTCGAGTTGGTCACTGACCAAAAGAATACGAAAAAAGGAAAGGGCAATAATAGATGAGTGAGAAAGGAATTAAGGTAGTAGCTAGAAATAGGAAAGCCTATCATGATTATTTCATTGAGGAGACTTATGAGGCAGGACTTGTGCTGACAGGTACAGAGATAAAATCAATTCGTGCTGGCAAGGTCAATTTAAGAGATAGTTTTGCGCAGATTCGGCAGGGAGAGGGCTACTTGCATAACATGCATATTAGTCCTTTTGAACAGGGGAATCGTTTCAATCATGAGCCGACACGAGCGCGCAAGCTATTGCTACATAAGTATGAAATTGACAAACTAATTGGGCTAACTAAGGAGAAGGGCTACGCTCTAGTGCCGACCAAAATTTATCTCAAGGATGGGATGGCGAAGGTAGAAATAGCACTTGCGAAAGGAAAGAAACTTTACGACAAGCGAGCAACTGTGGCGAAGCGCGATGCGGACCGTGAGATTTCCCGGGCCTTGCGTGAGAAACAGAAGGAATAAAAGAGAATAGCCTACTGGAATTTGACAAAATATTACAAGATTCTTTTATCTATTTTAAGAAGTAGGGAGGACACATGAAAAAGAAATTAATCTCTTTGTTAGTTATGTGTATTCTGAT
>CAYZPB010000026.1:0-13890 GCA_964480445.1 uncultured Caryophanales bacterium | reverse complement strand
TTTTATTGCAATCGGTATTGGTTTACCGCTAGTTGCAATTGAGCTTGTCGCACGTTTTTTACGGCCTAAGAATCCGACTCGGGAAAAGCTCATGACTTATGAGAGCGGGCTTACACCAACAGGCGATGCAAGGGTGCAGTTTAACATCCGTTACTACCTGTATGCTCTTCTTTTTGTTGTGTTTGATGTGGAGGCTGTATTTATCTACCCTTGGGCTGTGGCCTTTGATTCCTTATTACAGTATGGCACTTTTGTCTTAATAGAGATGTTAATCTTTATCTTTATTCTGGTGATTGGGCTAATTTATGCTTGGAAGAAGAAGGTGTTCACATGGTAGAGAATAATCAGCTAGACCTTGATCAGTTAGAAAATGATCAACTAACTAAAGAGGAAGAGGAAGCGCTCGAAAGAGGCATACTGCTTACCTCATTAGAAGTAATCAAGGGTTGGGCGAGAAAGAACTCGATGTGGCCACTTGGCTTTGGGCTTGCTTGTTGCGCAATTGAAATGATGGATACCGGTGCTCCCTACTATGACCTGGACCGCTTTGGTATTATTTTCCGTTCATCGCCACGCCAGGCTGATGTGATGATTGTAGCCGGAACAGTTACCAAAAAGATGGCGCCGATCGTTACGCGTCTTTACGAGCAGATGGCAGAACCGAAATGGGTTGTCGCAATGGGTGCCTGCGCAATTTCTGGCGGGCCATATGTTAATTCTTACAGCGTTGTTAAGGGTGTAGATAAATTAATACCTGTTGATGTTTATATTCCGGGCTGTCCGACAACACCTGCTTCCTTGCTTCATGGACTTATACTTTTACAGGATAAAATTGCACACGAAGCTAGATATGGGAAAGGGGCGCCGATGGACCATGACTGATAAGCAAAATAATAAGCAGGCACTTCTTGATCGTTATCTTGTGTTAATTAATGATGAAATTTCAGAAAAGGCAATCGTTGAAAGTTACATTAATGAGCCGAATTTTCACCTGCCTACTTTAATAGTTGATAAGAACGAGTGGCTACGCTTAGCTGAATTATTAAAATCAGGTGCTGAATTTAAATTCGACTTCTTGATGAATCTTTCCGGTGTCGATTACGTAGAATATATGGAAGTAATATATCACCTCTATTCATATGAGCGTGATCAGTATCTTGCGGTTAAAGTTAAGACCGACCGCGATGGTGGTAGTGTTCCAAGTGTAATTGATGTTTGGCGTACCGCGGATTGGCAAGAACGTGAGGTTTACGACCTCTTAGGTATTGGTTTTACTGGTCGAGAGATAAGTAGAATTCTAATGCCTGATGATTGGGTGGGCTATCCACTCCGCAAGGATTATGTTATGCCGGAAGAGGAGGTGTAGTTAGATGGACTTACGTACTGAAGAAATGTTACTTAATATTGGACCGCATCACCCAAGTACACACGGAGTTTTTCGCGTTATGGTTACGGTTGATGGCGAAACAATTACGGATTCCAAATCAGTTCTTGGCTATCTTCATCGTGGCACAGAGAAGCTATGTGAAGATTTTAACTACACACAAATTATTCCTTACACTGACCGCTTGGACTATTTGGCAGGAATGTTAAATAATTATGCGCTGGTTTATTCAGTAGAGACGCTAATGGACATCGAAGTTCCTAAGCGTGCTGAATACTTGCGGGTAATTGCCATGGAACTCAGTAGAATCTGTAGTCACCTTGTCTGGTGGGGAACTTTTGTCCTCGATTTAGGAGCGACAACACCTTTTACCTGGGCGTTTAGGGATCGCGAACAGATTATTCAATTACTTAATGCATTATCAGGGTCAAGAATGACCTTTAACTATATGCGCGTTGGTGGTGTCAAATGGGATGCGCCAGAAGGCTGGCTGGAAGAGGTAACAGACTACATTGCTGTGATGCGCGATAAACTAAAGGATTACCATACGCTTGTTACGAACAATGAAATTTTTGTCGCTCGGATTAGAGACATTGGCGTCTATGATGCTGAAAAAGCGATAGATTATGGTATTACTGGGCCTAACCTACGTGGTTGTGGCGTCGACTTTGACTTGCGCAAAAACCAGAGCTATTCAGTCTATGATGATTTTGACTTTGAAATACCAGTTGGTGAAGCGGGTACTATCAAGGACCGCTATAATGTTCGAATGATGGAGATTGAAACTTCACTCTCGATTATTGAGCAGGCGATTGCAAAAATGCCTGAGGGTGAGATTATGGGTAAGGTCCCTAAAATAATCCGACCACCAGAGGGCGAAGTCTATACACGAATCGAATCCTCTAAAGGTGAGCTGGGTGTGCACTTAGTAAGTAAGGGGAGACCTCAACCCTATCGGATTCATTTCCGTCGTCCTTCCTTTATTAATTTGCAGATTCTTGACGAACTCCTAGTTGGCAAAACGATAGCTGATATTCCGCCAATTTTAGGTGCAATTGATATTGTTCTAGGGGAGGTCGATGGTTAATGCAACTACTATACGAACCTTTTTCCTGGCTTAACTTTATTTTGATGGCAATCTTTGCAACCATCCTGCTTGTGATTGTACTAGTTTTCGTTATGTACGCCTTGTATGGTGAACGTAAGGTACTTGGTTTTATGCAATCACGGAAAGGACCGAACCGTGTTGGTCCGCTTGGTTTATTCCAAAGTGTCGCTGACGTTTTAAAGCTATTATTGAAAGAAGATATAGTACCATCTAAAGTTGACCGATTTTTATTCCATTTAGGTCCAATGCTGGCTTTTATGCCTGCTTTTGCCGTATTAGCGATTATTCCTTTTTCGGAAAATCTTTATTTTGCTAATAGTAATGTGGGACTATTATATTATGCAGCCCTATCAAGCTTAACGATTACTGGTATTTTGCTTGGTGGTTGGTCTTCAAACAATAAATATGCGATTATGGGTGGTATGCGCTCTGTTGCACAGATGCTGAGCTACGAGGTTCCAATTATTCTTTCCTTTCTAGGGATTGCGCTAATGAGTGGTAGCCTTAACTTAATTGACGTAGTAGTGGCACAGCAGGAGGGCATGTGGAACATCTTTCCCCAATTTATTGGCTTTGTCATCTTTGTTATTGCTGCTAATGCGGAGCTTAACCGGACACCTTTTGACTTGCCAGAGGCAGAGAACGAACTAGTAGCTGGTTATTTTGTTGAATATAGTGGCTTCCGTTGGGCCTTTTACATGCTGACGGAGTATTCTTACATTTTCGCATTGTCATCACTGATGACAGTACTTTTTCTTGGAGGCTGGGATGCTCCATTTGGCCTCTACTTTATTCCTGGAATTGTTTGGTTTATGCTTAAGTTTTTAATCTTAGTCTTTTATTTATTCTGGGTTAGGGCTACTTTTCCGCGTGTGAGGATAGATCAGTTAATGGGCTTTGCGTGGAAGGTTCTAATACCACTGGCTTTATTTAATATTGTACTAACAGCAATACTTAAAGTACTAGGTGTCTTTTAGGAGGGATGAGATAATATGTGGGGTATTAATTTATTAAAAGGCCTTGGCTTAACGCTTAAGTATATGTTTAAGCCGAAGGTAACAATAGAATATCCAGAGGAAAAAGTTGTCCATCCTGAACGTTTTCGTGGCATTCAGCACCTGGACCCTGAGCTTTGCATTGTATGTAACATGTGCGTGCGTATCTGTCCGACACAGGCAATTTCGCTTACGGGCAAGGATAATCCTGATCCTGAGAAAAGGGTTAAGGTACTTGATACCTACGACATAAAATTTGGTCAGTGCATTCTCTGCGACCTGTGTACAGAAGTCTGTCCAACTGATGCAATCAAAATGACTAACACATATGAACATGCAGTTTATTATAAAGAAAATCTTGTGAAGGATATTGATTGGTTAGAAGAGAACACAGAACAGATAAGGGAGGCGAATCAATAATGACTGGTGAATATGTCGCTTTCTTCATTTTCGCACTTATGTCGATAACAGGAGCAGTTCTGGTGATAAATCTAAGTCGAGTTATTCATATGGTACTAGCCATGGGACTAACTTTTCTTGGAGTGGCCGGTCTTTTCTTTACGCTAAACGCCGAGTTTTTGGGAGTTGTTCAAGTACTAATTTATGCAGGAGCGATTACAATCATGATGGCACTTGGAGTAATGATGACCAATCAGCACCATGAGAAACGAGTTCGTCGTCGCGGCCATACTTTTTTTGCTTTTCTTGGCGCAGGTATCATCGGTGGTGTCATTATTTATGGAATTTACATAACTAATTGGCCAACCACTCATGCACCTTTTGATGAGAATAATGTACTGACAATTGGTCAGCGAATGTTTACTGAGTATGTTATTCCTTTTGAAGTCGCATCAATACTCCTGCTAATCGCTTTAATTGGATCGGTATTAATTGCTAAAAAGGAGAGTGATTAACAATGGTACCATTAACCGCTTATTTAGCAGTCGGCGCAATTTTATTTACAATCGGTATTTTTGGCGTATTGTTTAAGAGAAATAGTATTATTGTTCTCTTATCAATTGAGTTAATGCTAAACGCTGCTAACATCAACCTTGTTGCATTCTCTAAGTTTGGCCTTTATCCAGATACGGCAGGCCATATATTTACACTCTTTGTAATAGCGGTTGCCGCTGTTGAGATGGCCGTTGCTCTAGCGATTATTATCTTACTGTTCCGTAATAAGGGAACAATAAATATTGACGAAATAAATATAATGAGACGATAAGAGAGAAGGAGAGGATATTAATATGTTGTATAACTTAGCTTGGATAGTACCGTTATTACCGCTTATCTCCTTCGTCTTATTAGTCGCTTTCGGCAATAGATTAAAGGAAAAAGCAGCCTACTTGGGAATCTTCTTTATTTCCGGTTCCTTCGTGCTGGCAACAAGTATTTTCATTCAGAAATATATTGAAAAAGGCGAGAATTATATTTATACCTTCCAGTGGTTAGAACCTGGCGGTGCTGAATATGGCCTCGCTAATAGTTCAATCTTCAATCTTGGTTTTGAAATTACGGCACTAAATGCTCTAATGCTCTTTGTAGTTTCAATTATTAGTCTTACGGTTTTTGTCTATTCAATTGGCTATATGCGTCATGATGAGCGGCTACCAACCTTCTATTCCTATCTATCGCTCTTTTCATTCTCAATGCTTAGCCTTGTGATATCGCCTAACCTCTTTCAGGCTTTTATTTTCTGGGAGCTTGTTGGTGCAACTTCATTCTTGTTAATTGGTTTCTATTTTCACAAGGAGTCAGCCAAGGCTGCAGCAAAGAAAGCCTTTATTGTTACACGACTGGCTGATGTCGGTCTTTTGATTGGTATCTTGCTAATCTTCTGGCAGGTTGGTTCTTTTGAGTATAGTGATATTTTTGCGGCAATCAGTCAGGGGTCGCTTGCACCATGGGTAATTACAACAAGTGCAATCTTAATCTTCATTGGTGCAGCTGGTAAGTCTGGTCAGTTCCCATTCCATGTCTGGTTACCAGATGCAATGGAAGGGCCAACGCCAGTTTCTGCATTGATTCACGCTGCGACAATGGTTGCAGCTGGGGTCTACCTTGTTGCTCGACTTTTTCCATTATTTGCGGCATCGGAAGTTGCCTTACTTGTAGTGGCGGCGGTCGGGGCCTTTACGGCTATTTTTGCGGCATCGATTGCCTTAACACAGAACGATATCAAAAGAGTTCTTGCCTACTCCACAGTCAGTCAGCTCGGTTACATGATGCTTGCACTGGGAACGCTGGGCTATATTGCAGCAGTTTTCCATCTATTCACGCATGCTTTCTTTAAGGCGCTACTCTTCCTTGCTGCCGGCAGCGTTATTCATGCTATCGGCACGCAGAATATTAAGAAAATGGGTGGCGTTGGGAAAAACATGAAACTGACACGTGCAGTTTTTCTAATCGGTGCACTGACTATTTCTGGTTTCCCATTACTAGCAGGGTTTTTCTCAAAAGATATGATCTTCCTATCAGTTTATGCGAATAACTACGCCATCTTTTTCTGGGTTAGTATACTTACCGCATTACTGACTGCTTTTTATATGTTTAGACTTTACTTCTTAGTCTTTACTGATCAACCGCGAACGCAGTTCACTGCACAAGAGTCTCCACGCAGCATGACAGTGCCGATGGTGGTGCTAGCATTTTTTGCAGTTTTTGCCGGTTACATTGAGTTTTTTGGCTTTGGAGATTTTATCAGCGGCGGAGGCACTATTGCCCAGGAAATATCAGGACCAATCTGGATAATTGTTGCTTCAATTATCGTAGCTCTGCTCGGCATCATCTTAGCATGGCTAGCTTACGGTAGAAATCCGCAGGCTACTTTAGCGAAAAAGCCAAAACCGGCCCTGCTCTATAAGCTAAGTTATAACAAGTTCTATATGGATGAATTAAACAATCTGTTTATTGTTCAACCATATCGTGTACTTAGTAGGATGTTAGCTGCATTTGATAAATTTGTAATCGAGAATCTAGTACAGCTTGCTGTTAACATCTCGGTCGGTTTAGGAAGGTTTGGTGCCAGAATCCAAGGGGGCCAGATTCAAGCATATACACTGTTAACTGTGCTTGGTATTGCAACGCTTTTAATTGGTCTGGTAGTTAGGGGGTTGATTGGCTAATGGGTAGTTTCGGATTGCTTTCAATAATTGTTTTCTCACCATTGTTAGTTGTGCTAATCCTCGCCTTTGTACCGAGCAATCGCGTCGCTTGGATTAAGTTGATTGCTGTACTTGGAACCATAGTGGCACTAATCTTAGCGCTGGTAGTTTTTATTGGTTTTGACACAACGACAGGCAGTATGCAGTATGTTGAAGATATGCGCTGGATTGAGATTCCATTAACTAGTGATGACATTAATGGAAATTCGATAATTGAATTCCGCTATGCACTAGGAGCTGACGGTTTGGCGATAGCATTATTGCTCTTATCAACAATTATTGCTTCGATGTCAGCGATTGCAGCAGCCAACATGATTAAAAAACGCTGGAAAGAATATTTCATAATATTTGCAATCATGCAGGTTGGTTTATACGGGATTTTCTTAGCACAGAATTTATTCTTATTCTTTATCTTTTTTGAAATCACATTAGTTACGATGTTTTTCCTAGTAGGTATCTGGGGGTTAGAGAAACGCGAGAACGCTGCCTTTACCTTCTTACTTTACAATGGATTAGCGTCGATTATCATGCTAGTAGCTTTTGTTGCAATTATTATGAATGCGGGCGCTACTTACATTAATAATATGATGGTCTTTACAAGTGATATTCAGACAATCGTTTATAATTTAACAGATCCAAGTTCGCCTTATTATGTGTTATCGGCAATGAATGGTATTGAGCCCTTTAGTGACTTCTTCTTATATGGGATGTTCTTTGCGCTACTTGTAGCTTTTGGCATCAAGATACCTTTATTCCCCTTCCATTCCTGGATTTTGCGGGTTCACTATCAAGCGCCAGCACCGATGAGCATGATTCTGTCAGGCGTACTTTTGAAAATTGGTGGATATGGATTATTCCGAATACTCTATCCATTTTTCCCGCATGTTACAGCAACACTGGCGTCACTCATAATTATATTAGGATTAATTAACCTCTTTTATGGTGGTTTCCTAGCCTTTGTCCAAAAGGACTTTAAGATGGTTATTGTTTACTCCAGTATTTCGCATATGGGGATAATCCTGCTGGGTCTTGGAGCAATGAATTC
Source organism: uncultured Caryophanales bacterium (assembly GCA_964480445.1). Classification (GTDB taxonomy): domain Bacteria; phylum Bacillota; class Bacilli; order Tepidibacillales; family Tepidibacillaceae; genus CAYZPB01. Next base: position 6,194 of record CAYZPB010000026.1, on the reverse strand, counting down.
ACTTGGCTTCCAAGGTGCGATCTTTCAGATGGTATCGCATGGACTGCTCTCAGCGCTATTCTTTTATATCGCTGGGGTTATCTACAATCGCGTTGGCACCACCAAGTTTGCCGATCTCGGCGGAATGGCCAAAACAATGCCATTTCTCAGTGGTATCCTTTTAACAACTGCACTCGCTTCCTTAGGATTGCCGGGAATGTCAGGATTTATTAGTGAGTTCTTGGTCTTCCTAGGTCTCTTTAAAGGATTCCCTGTGTTTGCCGCAATTAGTGTGTTCGGTCTGATAGTAACGACCGCCTATCTATTGCGTGCAGCAATGAAAATCAACTTTGGTGAAACAACTGCGGTTTTGCAAGGAACGAATGATGTTCGCTCAATCGAGGTTATACCTCTGATTGCTTTAATCGGATTGTCAATATTAATCGGTGTCTATCCTGCATTGCTTGCCGAACCATTACAGGCAACAATTCAGATGCTACTGAATGTGTGGGGAGGTTAGTCGAATGAATTTATATGAATTGAACTGGGGACTGATGGCCCCTGAATTCACAATCGCAATCGTTGTAATAATACTCATTTTTGCTGATCTCTTCCTACCCGAAAAGATTAATCGCATCTATCTCGGTTGGACTGCAGTGCTTGGCGTAGTGATTGCTTTGTATTTCACATCTATGCAATTGCAGCTAACAGAGGTTGAGTATTTATTAAATAATACCTACCGCGTTGATAGCTTTGGCAGTCTTTTCAAAATAATTTTCCTGCTTGGAACCTTGACAGTCTTTCTGATGTCGATTGGCACCGTGAAGGAGGATGGAGTCGAGAACGAGGGCGAATACTACTACTTGCTATTAACTGCTGTAATGGGCGCTATGGTCATGGCTTCTTCAGCAGATCTAATCACGCTCTATATTGGCTTAGAGTTACTAAGTTTCTCGACCTATATTCTTGTAGCCCTGCGCAAAAAACATCTTAAGTCTAACGAGTCAGCCTTTAAGTTTGTTATTACTGGGTCAGTCTCTTCAGCAGTCTTTATTTACGGAGCATCCTTTATTTATGGATTAACAGGTTCAACCAACTTGTTTGTAATTGCTGAAAGGCTGCCGCTCGCTTTCCATAGTGGCTATGAATTCTTTGTCTACTTTGGCTTTATCTTGATGTTTATTGGCCTTAGTTACAAAATTACAATTGTCCCATCTTATATGTGGGCACCAGATGTTTACGAAGGGGCGCCAACGCCGATAACTGCATTCTTATCTGTAGTTTCTAAGGCTGCGGGTTTTGTAATTATTATCAGAGTTTTCCTGACGATTTTTGGCCTCTTAGCAACTGGAATCGACACTATAAATGGAGTAGACCAGTATCGCTTCTTATTCTATGATGAAATGATAATTATCTTTGCGGTCTTAGCTAGCTTAACAATGATTATTGGTAATGTTGTTGCACTATTACAGACCAATGTTAAGCGACTACTTGCTTACTCAAGTGTAGCTCAGGCGGGTTACATTCTAGTACCACTTGCGACTATGATTGGTATTCAGTTTATCGACCTAAGTCTGACAAATATCATCTTTTATCTAGCCGCATACTTGATAATGAACCTTGGCGCTTTTGCAATTGTGACAGTGGTTACACGTGATTCCGGTCATGATGATATTACATCATTTCGTGGTTTGTACCACCGCAGTCCGCTACTAGCAATTGCAATGACATTTTTCCTGCTTTCACTTGCAGGCTTGCCGATTACGATTGGCTTTATTGCGAAGCTGAATATTTTCATCAGCGCAATTTCAGTCGATGGTTTTGTACTAGCAGGGATAATCGTTGTTACCAGTATAATTTCTTACTTCTACTACTTCAGAATTGTTAAGCAGATGTATATGCGACCTGGTACAACGGAGGCTAAAATGAAAATTGGTAAAACAGTTCAAGCTTTGGTGCTCGTACTGTTCTTACTAACATTCCTACTTGGTCTTTTCCCGAACGTGCTCTACGATTTCCTTAACAATAACTTTATCTTTACGGATATCTTCGATATTGGTAGTGGTTTTGACTGGAAATGGTAAGGGACAGCTGGTTATAAAGATTAGATAATCTATAAGATAGCTTATTAGATGGTCCACTCTAGCTCTTGTTAGAGTGGACTTTTATGTCAAATAGTGTAAAATTAGAAAAAAGGCCCGGAGGCGAGATCGATGAAAAGAATTTTAATTATTATCCTAACAGCTGCACTAATACTATTGGCGCCATTTTCTGTAGCTGCAGCCGAGAGTACATATTATGATCCAATTATGGAGATTTATGATCTATTAAAGGATCAGCATCTTAGCAATATAAGTGATGAAAGCCTTAGGCAAGGTGCAATCAAAGGCATGATTGAAGAATTAGATGATCCGCATACAGTCTTTTTTACAGATGAAGAATATAGAAAGTATATTGAACGAATTGATGGTGACTTCGCAGGAATCGGCATCTATATTTTGCAAGTAGATGAGTATGTAGAGGTACAATCGACAATCAAAGGGTCTCCAGCTGAGAATGCCGGTTTAAAAGCCTATGATAAATTAATTAGCGTTGATGGAGTGAATCTTAAAAATAAGAGCACGGAAGAAGTCTCCTTATTAATTCGCGGCGAAGCTGGCAGCTCGCTTAAATTGACGATTAAACGGGGCGATAAGCTACTTGATTTTACTATCAAACGAGCACTGGTTCATATACCAGCCGTTGCTTCCGAGTTACTAGCTGACCAAACTGGTTACTTGCAGATTAACACCTTTAGCTCAACCGTTGAGCAAGAGATTGCAAACGAACTTGCTCTGCTAAGTAAGCAAGGGATGACGAAACTGATTATAGATTTGCGCGATAACCCAGGTGGTTATCTAAATGCTGTTATTAACGTCTCTAAGCAGTTTATTAAAGAGGGACCAATTGTCCACGCACGCGACAATGCCGGCAATGAAACTATCTATTCCATCACTAATGGCGTTGATTGGCAATTACCAACAGTCTTACTAATTAATGCGGGTTCCGCATCGGCGTCCGAAATACTAGCCGCAGCTTTGAAAGAATATAACAAGGCCGTTGTTATCGGCACAACTAGCTATGGTAAAGGGACTGTTCAACATATATTATCATTAAATAGCGGTGGTTATCTTAAATTAACGGTCAATGAATATTTATCTGCCCACAAAAATAAAGTGGATGGTGTTGGCGTTACACCAGATATTGAGATTAGTGATTATGACAAGCAACTAGAATATGCTCAACTTTATTTGAATCAAGCAGACAAGATGATCGGTTATAGCCCCAAAAAAGGGGTAGGCTGGATTCAGGGCAATGAGCGTGATTATATAGCACTAAGAGATTTGAGCAATTATTTTAGGGGTTCAATTTCTTGGAATTCATTGAAAAAAACTGTTTCCTTACAAATTGGAAATGACCGGGTAGAATTGACTCAGCAGGACGGTGGGTTGATGATTCGAAACGGTGTTTCTTATCTCCCAGTTGAGCAACTAAATGCGCTAGTTCCTTCCCTAATTGCGGTTAAAAAGGATGACCTAATTAATATTTATCAGCATTAAGTGGAACTAACGGGGTTTAACGGCAGCAAACTCTCATTTACTAATTTTTCATATGATACAATATAGCTTAGGAATAAAATGAGGTGGGCAGATGAAAGCGCTAAAAATTATAATTTCGATTGCAGTGATGGGGCTTATTTTGGCTTTGCCTTTAGCTTTTGTAATGAACGCCTCTGACGATAGTTCGCAACTAGAGGATAATCCGCAACTAACAGAGTTTAATTTAAAGACAACGGGGAACATGGAGCAGACTGCCGACATTGGCAAGGACTCAAACGTTAACAATGAATGGATAATAAAGTGGCGTAATGATTACGCAACTCAGATTGAAGAACAAGCGACAATTCTTAACTGGCTTCCAGAACAACAGATTACTAGAATCAAATTAAACGATGAAATTAATATAGACGAGTGGATTACTCAGTGGCAGAATGATCCGCGAATTGAATATATACAGCCTAATACAGCCTGCAGTATTTCGGCCTTGCCCAATGATCGCTACTATGGGGAACAATATTATTTAGAGCAGATCAATGCGCAGGCTGCCTGGCAAAAGGAGTATGAACGCGAGATTACTATTGCCGTTCTTGACACCGGTATTGACTATAACCATCCAGATTTACTAGGCAGAGTGCTACCTGGCTACAATATCTTAGACAACGTTGCAACAGCAATGGATGACAATGGGCACGGAACCAATGTAGCGGGTATCATTGCTGCTCAAACTAACAATTCAATTGGAATCAGTGGTATTGTCTCTAAGGTTAAATTAATGCCTATTAAAATTCTTGATGCTGAGGGCAAAAGCGACTCTTTCTATGTGGGACAAGGAATCCGCTATGCAGTAGATAATGGGGCTGATCTAATTGTAATTGCTTCCGGTGAATCGGTTTATACACCATTTATAGCTGAAGCAGTTGATTACGCTTACGACCAAGGTGTTTTAATTATCGCAGCAGTTGGTAATAAATCTTTAGAAATCAATTATCCAGCAGCGCTTCCGAATGTTATCGGTGTCGGTGCTGTTAATCGTGATGGTAGCTATGCTGACTACTCTAATTATGGACAGCAAATCGATGTTGTTGCTCCAGGGGAGTCAATCTACACCACTCATTTAAATAATAGTTATACTACAACATCAGGAACCTCAGTTGCAGCTCCTCAGGTTGCTGCTTTAGCTGCGGTTCTGATGCAAGAGCACCCAACACTCACAGTGAAAGAGATAGCGGATATAATTCGTTTTTCTGCAGACAAAATTGGCAACCAGGACTGGAATGAGCGGACCGGCTATGGTCGGATCAACTTTGAAGCGGCACTAGACTTCGATCCTGAATTATTACGTGATGGCTATCGACCTAATCAAGAGAGCTATCAGGCATACCCCTTCCCGCGTGGGAGCCATTTTGATGCTAGGCTTTCCAAATATGATGAGCCGGACTGGTTCTATTTTACTTTGCCGCACGCTGGTAACATTGAACTTGACTTAATCTTGGAACGCCGTCTATCTAATGATCTATGGCTGGAGCTTTATACAAATGAACAGGTAATGCAGCTGCAAACAGATGAAAGCGATAATGTGAAACCAGCACACAGCTGGAGGCTGCAAAGGTCCGAGACACTGAACGCTGAACTGGCGGCCGACCGATATTATATTAAAATTAGTTATCCGCAACCGCCTAATAATTTAGCTGGTGTACTTGATAGGCCGATTAATTACAGCATAATCAGCGATTACAGCATTTATCATGATAAATATGAGAATAACGATCGCCCGTGGAATGCTTACAAAATCAAGAATATTAGTGAAGTTATCACCGCTACCTTTAGCAAGCGAAATGACGATGACTGGTACCGCATCAATATTGACAAAAGCGGAACACTGGCCGCAGAAGTACGCGTTGATAGCAATCGAGTGGACCCAGTTTTGTATCTACAACGAATGGGTAGCAGTGGCGAGCTCTTTGACATGAATAGTTCCGGCGGGGCAGAGTTTGGTTCAATCAAGGCCCAACCAGGGGAATATTTAATTCGTGTCTACGATTACAATAACAATGTAACCAACAGAGAGTACGAACTTGAATTATTTTTTGAAGCTGATCAAGAGAATAAACAAGGACCAAATAATACGGCCCTGCAAGCTAAGCAACTGGATCGTTCAGTACACGTTATCACAAGCGCAATTACCGATGTTGACGATTATGACTGGTATGGATTAAAAGCAGAGGGACGCACCTATGTCGCTGTGGAACTTGATGCTGCCAGCGACCTTACATTGGTTCTTTATGATAAAGAGTTTAATGTAGTGGAGAAACATCACTTATCAGAATTTGCCGATGTTAGAATCTTTGATGAGGGAATTTCTTACGTCAGATTGAACTGTTCGGATAATAAGCGGGTAAAATATAATCTCAAGCTGAACATTACTACACTTAAGGGCAACTTTATTGATATTACTGATCACTATGCGCAGGATATTATTCTTGACTATTACGAACGCGGATTGATTGACGGTTACGATGACTATACCTTTAGACCAGACGCGCCAATTAAACTGATTGAGCTAATTCAGTTTATTAACAATTATAAGGAGCACCCGCTGGGGGCTGAAGCTGAGAT
>CAYZPB010000025.1:9618-14078 GCA_964480445.1 uncultured Caryophanales bacterium | reverse complement strand
GAGTCACTAGCGATACCGATTACTGGATTAAGTGTATCATCACGTTCTAACACAATTTGCGTGCCAGGCGCGTCGGGATTGTTTGTATTACGTATATTTACTGGAATTTGAGCACGAAAGGCTGGAATTAAAGCCTCGTCATTAAATACACTAAAACCCGAGTAAGAAAGCTCTCGCATTTCTTTAAAAGTTAGCTTTTCAATCGGTAGTGGATTATCAACAATATTTGGATTAACGACAAAGACAGAATCTACATCTGTAAAATTTTCATAAACATCAGCCTTAACAGCAGCAGCCAAAATCGAGCCGGTTATATCAGACCCACCGCGTGTAAAGGTAATGATCTCGCCAGTCGTTGAGTAACCAAAAAAACCAGGAAAGATAATTATTTCTTCTCGTTCGGCTAAGCGACTAAGGTTGTCCATCGATTCAGGCAAAACTTGGACATAAGTACCATTATTTGCTAGCAGCAATCCAGCTTTTTGTGGATTAATATAGCTGGTCTTTACACCTTGATGCTGGAAATATAAAGTGATTAGCTGTGCACTATAATCCTCACCAAAAGATTTAACTAGCTCGATAAAATTGTTATTACCTGTCTTGACCTCAACAAGTGAAGTTTCCAGCTGTTCAATAAACTGTTGAACGGTTTCCTTCGGCAGTTTTAAATCAGTGGCAATCTCTTGAAATCTTTCAAGAATTGCCTTTAATGCTTTATTCGGATTACGACCAGCTAAAAGCTTCTCACCATATTTAATTAATAAATCTGTTACCTTAATATCAGCTGCGAAACGTTTGCCTGGTGCTGAGACAACAATTATCTTACGATCAGAATCCGATGTTACAATCTTAAAGACCTTCTGAATTTGTTCCGCTGATGCAAGCGATGTTCCGCCAAATTTAGCAACTTTCATAATTTTCCTACACCTATCCTTCTCTGCCTTAACTACAAAATTATAAACTAGCATCTAATACTAGTTTAAGATTTTATATATTATATTCTTTTATAATCAATCTAAATGTTACCACAATTTCAGCAACAGTTAAAGTCTTTATCTACTTTAAAGCGGTATTGCCAAGGCTTGCCCAGGAGAAATAGAACATCTGTTTGCATTTTGTCAAAACATATGTTATTTTATAGGTAAATAAATTTGTGAGGTGGACCATGGATAAGCTATCGAAACGTCAGAAAGATATATTGAATTTTATCATCGAGACTGTTAAGGGGAAAGGCTATCCCCCTTCTGTAAGAGAGATTGGAGAAGCTGTCGGTTTAGCCTCTAGTTCTACTGTTCACGGGCATCTAGAACGCCTTGAAAGAAAAGGTTATATTAGACGCGATCCGGAAAAGCCACGGGCAATCGAGATTACGACCGATGACTTTACCTATGGTCAGGATGAAAGTGTGAAAAAAGTACCCTTACTGGGCCGAGTTACTGCCGGTGTGCCTATTACTGCTTATGAAAATATAGAAGACTATTTCCCACTTCCTAGACAGATTGTTAAAAGTGACCAAGTATTTATGCTTAGAGTAATTGGTGATAGTATGATTGAGGCTGGTATTTTCGATGGAGACTTAATAATAATTCGTCAGCAGAATACAGCAAACAATGGCGAGATTGTGGTAGCGATGACAGAGGAAGACGAAGCAACGGTCAAAAGATTTTATAAAGAGAAAGCCCGTTTTCGTTTAGAACCAGAGAACTCCGCAATGGAGCCGATAATTGTAGATAATATTACGATTTTAGGCAAAGTAATCGGTCTTTATCGAGATATTCATTAAGATTTAGGAAAGTTAAGACCACTGTTCTACCCTCTTTCCTCTAATCTCCCTTGTACAATATCCTTAACATTATCCACTCTATTTTATTCGCTCAAGTGCAGTTAATAAAGCCCATTTAACGTGCTGGTAGGTTAAACCACCTTGCAGATAAGCAATGTATGGTTCCACAATTGGAGCGTCGGCAGAAAGTTCTAACGTTCCCCCCTGGATAAAGACTCCTGCCGCCATAATCACCTGTTCTTGATAGCCAGGGATAGCTGATGGTTCTGGACTAACGTAAGCATCAATTGGCGACCCTTGCTGGATTCCCTGAATAAAGCTAATAAGATGATCCGCTCGCTTAAATTTGATAGCTTGAATAATATCGGTGCGACTCTCATCCCAGCTAGGCGACACCTCGTAACCAAGCTTTGCAAATAAAGCTGCTGCAAAAACCATTCCTTTTAATGACTCACCAACAAAATGCGGCGCCAAGAAAAAACCCTGATAAAAGTCAGACTGATTGCCGCTGGTTGCACCAACCTCGCGACCGATTCCTGGTGCAGTCAAACGATAGGATATCTGTTCTATGTAACGCGCTTTCCCCGCAAGATAACCACCTAGTTTGGCTAAGCCACCTCCTGGATTTTTTATTAATGAACCAACGATTATATCAGCATCGACAGCGGTGGGTTCTAATTTTTCCGTAAACTCACCGTAACAATTGTCGACAAAAATAATTGCATCAGGTTTAACTTTGCGGACCTCTTTAACCATTTGCTCTATTTCCGCAATTGTAAAGGATTTGCGCCAGGAATAGCCTTTAGAACGTTGAATTGCGACAACCTTAGTCTGCGGTGTAATTGCCTGTGCAAGATTAGGATAATCGACTTGACCGGTTGCAGTTAAAGCTAAGACTGAATAGTCTATCCCCCATTCTTGCAACGAGCCCATACCACTTCCATGGATCCCAATAACCTCTTCTAAGGTATCATAGGGGTCGCCTGTCAAATAGAGCAGCTGGTCACCAGGTCGTAAAAGCCCGAACAAACCAATCGTAATCGCATGCGTGCCTGAAACTATGTGTGGGCGGACTAAAGCGTCCTCTGCGCCAAATACGGCCGCATAGATACGATCTAAGGTCTCTCTTCCCAGGTCATTATAGCCGTAGCCAGTTGAAGAATTAAGGTGAAAATCCGAAACGTTAAATCTTTGAAAAGCTTCTAGTACTTTCGCCTGATTATATTCAACTATTTTGTCGATTTGTTTTTCTTGTGGACCAATTTCCCTCTCAACATCCTCAATCATTGCCATCTGTTCTGGTTTTAAGTTAAAAAAACTGTACATTCTGTCAACTCCATCAATTTTATAATAGGCAGAGCTATAATTATTATAATTTGATTTATTCTACATAATAGCGTCTAAGCTCACTCGTCATATCTTTTTCGTCTAGTAAGGCAGTCACGCACCAGCCTAGTTTTTTATCATCGTACTTAATTGTAACCTCTGATTGACTTCTATCCTGAACATAGGCGAGCAAATCCCCGCGGCTCTCAGGAATTCTCAGTTTATATTCTTTTAGATTTGCGGTAATATTTTCACTAATTAAATCGAGCAGTCGCTCCCGATCAGCAGGATCATAGGCTGAAATAAAAATATGAGTTCCTACATCGTCGATAATAAAATTTTCGATTAAATCTTTTTTATTATAAACCGTAATTAGCGGGATCCGATGCGCCTTAATTTCCTGTAAAAGTTGTTCCACCACAGCAATCTGCTGCTCGCGATTAGGATTACTCGCATCGACAACATGAAGCAACAAATCGGCTTCAGCCACCTCTTGAAATGTTGATCTAAAGGCTGCAATCAGCTCGTGTGGTAAATCCTGGATAAAGCCAACGGTATCGGTAATAATCGCTTCCTGCTGATTTTGAAATTGTAGCTTGCGTGTAGTTGGATCAAGCGTCGCAAATAGTTTATCTTCAGCTAAGACATCTGCAGTTGTTAACATATTTAAAATGGTTGACTTACCAGCATTGGTATAGCCAACTAGTGCTATTTTAAAAACATTACTGCGACTACGGCGCTGGCGATATAGGCCACGCTGCTTATCGATCTCTTTTAGTTCACGTCGCAAGTTATTAATTTTTCTCTTGATATGTCGGCGATCAGTCTCTAGTTTAGTCTCTCCGGGTCCACGTGTTCCAATCCCACCAGCTAAACGAGAAAGCTCAATCCCAATTCCAGATAATCGTGGCAAAAGATAGTTTAATTGAGCTAATTCGACCTGAATCTTTCCTTCTCTTGAGTTAGCGCGGCTAGCAAAGATATCTAAAATAAGCTGCGTTCGGTCAATTACCCGACAGCCAACAGCTTTTTCGATGTTTCTGATTTGTGAAGGACTTAGCTCAGAGTTAAAAATCAATAAATCTGTTTTAAGCTCAGCTACAAGATTGGTTAACTCCTGAATTTTGCCATAACCGATATACCAGGTGCCATCGATCGTTCTACGATTCTGGCTAACAATCAGTTGTACTTCAGCCCCCACAGTCTCTGCGAGACTTTGTAGTTCTACAAGTGAGTACTCGTTCTGTTCATCCTTGCCGCTTGTATTTACACTAACCAGTATAACTTTTTCACTTTCCAGTTGGCTCCACTCCTTTAATCGATTAATCTCTCATTGATAGTATATCAGAAT
>CAYZPB010000025.1:3487-9518 GCA_964480445.1 uncultured Caryophanales bacterium | reverse complement strand
AATAAAAAGCATTCTATCTAAGGTCTAGAATGCTTTTTATTTAGTTAATCTTGTTCAATTCAGAATGATCAAATATTAATTTATGATTCCTGATTCAGCGGAACACTCTTGATTGGAACGAAGGTAGAAATCGCATGCTTATATACCATCTGTTGCTTTCCTTCGGATTCAATAATTATTACGTAATTATCAAAGCCTCTAATCTGTCCACGTAGCTGAAAACCATTTGTCAAAAAGATAGTGACCGGTATATTTTCCTTTCTAGCAATATTCAAAAATGTCTCTTGAATGTTAACCCCTTGTTTCATCTCTCTCTACCTCCAACAATATCTATATTGTTTATTATACTACATTTTACGCTAAGTGCTTAGCAATAAGTGAATAAATTGTTGCAAATACCGCAGAATCACCAGTTTCGTAATAATTTGTTAGGTCAAACCATTTAAACTTCGGATTTGCCCGAAACAGACTTAGTTGTCGTTTGGCGAAATTACGTGTCGCCTGCTGAATCTTCTCTACCGTCTCTGCCAGTGTCAACTCTCCATCTAAGTATTGTAATGTTTCCTTATAACCGATTCCCTGCATTGAATTGTAGGTCGAATCGTAACCTGCGAGCGCTAGCCCCCTAACCTCCTCGACTAGCCCCTGTTCAAACATCAGTTTAACCCTTTCATCGATTCGCTCATAAAGTTTAGCGCGTTCCATAGTTAATCCGATTATTAGCTGATGATATTTCGCTTGTTGTAAGTTCCTCTGTTCAGTCTGCAACTGATTCATGGACTTACCAAGTTGCTGGTAAATTTCTAAGGCCCGGATAATTCGTTTCCGATCGTTAATATGCAGTCGCTTTGCAGTTTCTAAATCAGATTGCTGAAGTTGTGCATAGAGTTCTTCCTTGCTTAATTTCTCTAATTGCTCGCGGAGTTTAAGATTTGTTTCAATTTTCGGTAGATGATAATTTTCGGTAATCGACTTGATATAAAGACCACTGCCGCCAACTATAATTGGCAAACGGGCGCGCTCATTTATTTCAGTGATTAACCTCTGCGCTGATCTTTGAAATTCAGCTACAGAGTATGTGTAATCAGGATCATGAATATCGATTAAATGATGAGTGATCCCTTGCATCTGCTCCACTTTAACCTTGGCTGTACCAATGTCCAGCCCGCGGTAGACTTGAATAGAGTCACCGGAAATAATCTCGCCATTAAAGCCTTGTGCGATCTTGATTGCTAATTCACTTTTACCAACCGCAGTCGGCCCGACGATAACAAGTAATTTCTCTTTCATGTCCCTACCCTCAAGTTACTCTTTTAAACATTTTTTCTAGCTCATATTTGCTAATCATCACTGTAATTGGTCGCCCGTGTGGGCATGTGTAAGGATTAGATGTAGCACCGAGCTGGTTAATCAGTGTAACTAGCTCGTTCTGACTGAGAAACTGATTTGCCTTAAGCGATTCTTTGCAGGAGACATTAGCAACTAATTCGCGATTTAGCTCAGTTAAATCAACAGTTTCCTCTACAATCAACGCTTCTAAAACGCTTTCAATATAAAACTGTTCTTCACCCTCTGGCACCCAATTAGGTATTGTGCGAACAATGACTGTCTGTCCACCGAATTCTTCTAGTTCTAATCCGAGTTTTTCCAGTTCAATTTGCGCAGATAAAAGCTTAGCGATCGCATCAGTTGGGAAATCAAAAGTTATCGGTATCAGCAGGTCGGTAGTCTCTAGATAGCTTTTTTGAGCTTTTGCCTGGTTTTTCTCATAATTTATTCGCTCATGAGCAGCGTGTTGATCAATTAAAAATAGACCTTCATCGTTTTGAGCAATAATATAGGTGCCAAAAAGCTGGGTAACTGGCTCAAGGTAAGGCAGCTGCGACTTTTGCTGCGACTTTTGTTGCGACTTTTGTTGAATAGTTGATTTCTGTTCATAGACCTGTTCGATCGCTGTTTCTTTTAGCAAATCAACCTGTAACTGTTCTCCCGCTGAACTTTCTGCTTCTTGATATTTAATCTCCCTGCTAAAGGGTGTTGGAATCTGCCCCTCCGCAAGCAAGGCTGTCCGAACTCCTTCTTCTATCAAGCTTAGTAGCTCCTTCTCCTTACTAAATTTTGCCTCTAATTTAGCAGGATGAACATTAATATCGACAATTACTGGGTCCATCTCGATATTTAGTACAGTAATCGGATAACGGTTATTCATCAATAGATCGCCATAGCCACGCAGAATCGCATTTTGCAATAAAAAGTTTTTAATATATCTTCCATTTATCAATAGCGTCATATAATTCCGACTGGCACGAGTTAATTCAATCTTCGAACTATAACCAGTAATCGCAAAATCAATGCTATCAATCTGGACTTCTTGCATTTTTGAGGCAGTTGCATTACCATAAATTGCCGCAATCACGTGTAACAGATTACCATCACCTGCTGTCTGATAAAGTAAGCGTTCGTTGCTAAAAAGTGAAAAAGCAATTTTAGGATGTGCCAAGCTTAAACGATTCACATAATTGACAATGTGCCCTAATTCGTTGGGAATTGACTTAAAATATTTTAAACGAGCCGGCATATTATAGAATAATTGGTCAACAATAATTTCCATCCCTCGGGCAAAAGCGATTCGTTCTTTTGATTGAATTTTGCCATCACTAATCTGTGCAGCGACTCCGAGGCCTTTTTCATTATCTGCTGTACGTAAGCTGACTTTCGCGACAGCAGCAACTGAAGCCAGTGCTTCACCACGGAAACCCAGTGTAGTCAAGCGTTGTAAGTCGCGTTCACTTTTTAATTTGCTAGTTGCATGTCTCAAAAAGGCCCGATCAACATCATCCCAACTAATACCATCGCCATTGTCTTGTACACGAATTGAACCGATTCCACCATCAGTAATCGCTATTTCTATCCGTGTGCTCCCGGCATCAATGCTGTTTTCGACTAGCTCCTTAACGATCGAAGCAGGTCGATCAATCACTTCACCAGCCGCTATTTTGTTGTAGATTTGTTCATCAAGCAGAATGATTTTCGTCATCGTGATTGCTCCTTAATTTATTTAGCCTTTAATTTATCTAGCCGTTGTTGAAATTCATCAACAAGACTAACCACTTCTAGTGGTGTTAGTTGGTTAAGATCAACTTCCGCAAGCTCGGTTAATAGCTCCAGCTCTTGTGGTGATTCCTCTGACCTTGCAGTTTTTGCAGGTTCCTTGTTTTCCGTTGAAAAATCTAGCCGAATCTGATATTCACGTCTGTTTGCCTCAATCTCCTTTAGAATCGACTTAGCATTGTTGATAATCGGTGCTGGTAGCCCAGCTAGCTCGGCAACATGAATACCGTAGCTTTTATCGGCGCTGCCCTCTTTTATTTTATGTAAAAAAATAATTTGGTTATTATGCTCCATTACAGTGACTTGGATATTTTTTATTTTGTGATGTGTATCTGCTAATGCCGTTAGCTCGTGATAATGCGTTGAAAAGAGTGTTTTTGCATCGACGACATCATGTATATATTGTAAAATCGCTTGCGCAAGCGCCATACCATCATAGGTTGAGGTCCCGCGCCCAATCTCATCCAGCAAAATCAGACTGTTGGGTGTGGCCTCAGTTAGCGCCTGCTTAGTCTCCATCATCTCAACCATAAAGGTGCTATAGCCACCTGTTAGGTCATCCCCTGCGCCAATCCGCGTGAAAATACGGTCAACAAGTGGCATTGACGCGCTTGAAGCTGGTACATAACAACCAATCTGCGCCATAATCGCAATTAGCGCAATTTGACGCATATAAGTACTTTTGCCCGACATATTAGGACCCGTAATAATCAGAATCTGGTTCTCATCCTGTTTCAATAAGGCATCATTAGGAAAGAAATACTCTTGCCTATTTAATGCTTCAATTACTGGATGTCGTCCTGCTTCAATCTTAATTACCCCATCATTATTAAAATTGGGACGAACATAGTTCTTATTACTGCTCAATTTAGCAAAAGCGTGCAACACATCGAGTCTGGCAATCAATTGTGCTAGCTGTAGTAAGCGAGCACTTTCTGCAGCGACCAATTCACGCACCTGAACAAAAAGCTGATACTCTAATTCTAATGTTTTTTCCTCTGCTTCAAGAATTGCAGTCTCCTTAATTTTAAGCTCTTCGGTTATAAAACGTTCAGCGTTGGCTAGTGTTTGCTTGCGAATGTAGCGGTCCTTTGGCACCTGAGCAAGATTGGACCTAGTAACCTCAATATAATAGCCAAAAATACGGTTATAACGCACTTTTAATGATTTTATACCTGTTAGTTCGCGTTCGCTCTGCTCCAGCCTTTTAAGCCATTCCTTGCTCGCACTGCGAATTAAGTAATAATCATCAAGTTTTTCGTTAAAACCTCTTTTAATAACACCGCCATCCTTACTAAGGATTGGTGGATCATCAACAATCGCCCGCTCAATGAGAGCACTAACATCGATGCATTGATCAATTTTTGCAAAGAGATCTTGCAAGATTGTTGCTTCACTCCGCTCAATTAGTTGGGCAATATCGTTAATTTGCTCCAGACTTTTTCGCAGATTATATAGTTCACGTGCATTAATATTGCCATAGGCTGTTTTAGCAACCAGCCGTTCCACATCGTACACTTGATTAAGTCGCTCAGCTAAATCCTTACTTAAAATCAAATCAGCTAATAACTCAGCAACTATCTCTTGGCGAGCTTCTATTTCTGTCTGTGCAAGCAAGGGTTTTTCTAACCAACGCTTAAGCTCGCGTTTCCCCATTGCCGTCTCTGTTTTGTCGAGTAGCCAGAGCAAGGAACCATGTTTCTTCTGTTCCCGCGAAGTCTGAGTTAGCTCAAGATTTCTTTTAGAAAAAGGATCAAGAATTAGATATTTATTATTATCATAAAGTGTCAGTTGACTAAGATGTGAAAGGGTTCGCCTTTGATTGCTTTTTATATAAACAAGCAGGGCCCCTACGCTCCGCTCCATAATAGGTGTTAGTTGAAGCTGTTGTTTGGCAAATTGGTCTTTAATCAATTGTTGATAGTTGTTTTTACTATCTAATTCATAGTGTGTAACTGCCGCATTTATCTGCAAAAACTCTTTTTTGTGCTTATTAAATAGCTCGTCTGTTAGCAGTAACTCTGAAGGGTTGTATAGATATAGCTCATTTAACAGCTGACCAGAGTCTGTTAAAAATTCAGTCGCATAAAATTCACCGGTTGAAAAATCAGCCACAGCAAGTCCAATCATTGTGCCATCTGACGCGATAGAACATATGTAGTTATTAGACTGGTCGTCTAGTCGCTCACCTTCAATAATCGTGCCCGGAGTGATTACACGCGTGACTTCGCGTCTGACGATTCCTTTTGCCTCTTTGGGATCTTCTACCTGCTCACAGATTGCAACCTTATGACCCAGCTCGATTAAACGCGAAATATAACTCTCTGCTGCGTGATGTGGAACACCGCACATGGGAATCTTTTCACCAACCCCACCACCACGAGCGGTTAAAGCTATTTCTAAAAGCTTAGCGGCTTCAATTGCATCTTCAAAGAACATTTCATAAAAGTCGCCCAGACGAAAAAATAAAAAGGCATCATCATGCTCTGCCTTTATTGATAAGTATTGTTTAATCATTGGAGTATAGCTTTTCATTCTTTTCCTCCTGGAAAGCATTAATTAAGTATAATTATAGCATTGATTAAACTATTTCTCCATTTAAACTCCAGGTTCTCACCTCGGTAATTTTTACATTAATAAGTTGACCGATTAATGACTTATCGCCAGGAAAGTTGACTGTTTTATTGCTTCGAGTTCTGCCATAAAGGATTGCAGGATTATTTTTGCTTTCACCCTCAACGAGAAGCTCAACAACTTGGTTACGTAATAGCTCGTTACGCTTAAGGCTAATCTCGTTCTGTAAATTATTTAAGTGGTATAAGCGCTCTTTTTTTACAGCTTCTGCTGTTTTATCCTCTATTGTCGCAGCTGGCGTTCCTTCACGTGGCGAAAAAATAAAGGTAAAGGCAGAATCAAATTC
>CAYZPB010000025.1:2007-3387 GCA_964480445.1 uncultured Caryophanales bacterium | reverse complement strand
AAGCGGATTCGCGGAATCGGTAGTTTTTGTAATTCATTTAGTAGCTCGGCAAAACCGTAGCCCTTACCTAAATCTTTTCCATAAGCATTGACGTTTTGTCCAAGTAGTGTTACCTCTTGATAGCCTTCAGCTGCGAGCTGTGCGACCTCTTCAATAATTGTTTCAGCTTCTCTACTACGTTCCTTACCGCGCGTATAGGGCACGATACAATAAGTGCAGAAGTTATCACAACCATAAATGATATTAACCAAGGCTTTATACTGATCATTACGAACAACTGGCAAATGCTCAATTATGTTGCCTTCATGTGACCAGACCTCGACAAATAACTTTTTGCGCTTAGTCGTCTCCAGAATCAGCTGTGGTAGGCGATGAATATTGTGAGTGCCAAACATTAAATCAACAAAACTAAAGGACTGAAAAATCTTCCTTACTGTACTCTCTTCTTGAGGCATACAGCCGGCAACAGCAATAATAAGCCCTTTGTTGTCTTTTTTCAGCTGTTTAAAACGGCCAATCTCGCCATAAACCTTAGCTTCAGCACTATCACGAATGGCACAGGTATTGACAATAATTAAATCAGCTTCTTCTTCGTTTGCGGTTGGCCGATAGGACATCGCTTCAAGCAGTCCGGCAATTACCTCCGTATCATGGACATTCATCTGGCAACCATGCGTAATTATATGATAGTAGCGACCTGCCCCCAGTTGGCTTAATTCTTCATCTAATGGTTGAAAGTCTAAGCGCTCTGTGCGCTCTTTACTTCTTATGCGTGCTTGCCGAATGTTCGGCAAAGAAAAGTTGCGTTTTCTGTTTATCTTCATTATTTCACCCCGAAATTTTCTCTAATCTTTTCTATAATAATTAAATAAGGTGGTTGATTAACCTGGTTAAGATAACTTGTTTTAATGACGTTAAACTCCTGCTGAGGTAGTTCCCCTACAAATTCTAGCAAAAACATAGATTCGCGTCCAGCGTCGTGTCTGCTATAAACCACCATTGTTACTCGCCCGCCGGGCAAAAGCAACTTTAAAACCTGTTTTAAAGCCTCTACAGTTGTTTCTGGCTGAGTACTTACCCTGTTCTTTCCACCCGGTAGGTAACCTAGATTAAACATTGCTGCCTTAACCGGTGTTTCAACTACTTCGATTAGCTCAGAGTGTGAGAGCTGATAAAGCGCTACTTGTTTGTTAAGCCTTTTTTCTACAAGTAGTTGAGTGGTCTTAGCAATCGCTTCTCCTTGGATATCGAAACCATAAACATGACCAGTTGAGCCAACCAGTTCAGCTAATAGTATAGTATCAAAACCATTCCCCGCAGTAGCATCAATAACTCGATCGCCATTTGCAACAGTAGAAGCTATAATTTTATGAGAAAGCA
>CAYZPB010000025.1:0-1907 GCA_964480445.1 uncultured Caryophanales bacterium | reverse complement strand
CATACCTAAAATTCCATCGTAGGGACCTACCATTCCAACATCACTAATAAATGCAGTTCCTTTAGGTAGGATACGCTCGTCAGCTGTCTGTACATGTGTATGTGTTCCAAGCACAGCTGAGACGCGCCCATCAAGATACCAGGCTAGTGCAATCTTTTCGGAGGTTGCCTCAGCATGAAAGTCTATAATGATATTGTTTGTTTCTTGCTGAATCTCTGCAATAAGTCGATCAGCTGCCTTAAAGGGGCAATCCATTGGTGGCATAAATGTTCTTCCCATCAGATTAATTACAGCAATTTTCTCATCATTATAATTAATAATTGTGTGGGAGTTACCAGGCGTCCCTTCAGGATAGTTGGCAGGTCTGATTAAATTTTTATGATCATCAATAAAATCATAAATCTCTTGTTGATCCCAGACATGGTTACCCATTGTGATTACACTAATTCCTTGTTGAAAGAGATATTTAGTTATCTTTTCATTAATTCCGCGTCCACCAGCAGCATTCTCACCATTAGCGATAATAAGTTGCGGTTTGTATTCTTCCCGAATAATAGGAAGAGTAGACTCTAACATCTCTCTACCAGGTGAACCAACAATGTCTCCAATAAATAATAATCTCATGATTTCACTTCCTAACTACTCTAAACTAGTTTAAAAAAATAAAGTGGCTAGGCCACTTTATTTAGCGTAATCAATTGCTCTTGTCTCTCTAATTACTGTAACTTTTATACTTCCAGGATAATTAAGCTCATTTTCAATTTTGTTCGTAATGTCCCGTGCTAGTAGCACTGAATCAGCGTCGGAAATATCCTCAGGATTTACCATAATCCTTACTTCCCTACCTGCTTGAATTGCAAAAGAACTGCTAACGCCCTCAAAGGAATTACTAATCTCCTCAAGTCTTTCTAAGCGTTTAATATAGTTCTCTAATGTCTCTCTCCTAGCACCAGGTCTAGCTGCTGACAATGCATCTGCCGCGCCAACTAAAACAGCAATAATTGAGTTTGCTTCAGTATCACCATGATGTGAGGCAATTGAGTTGATAACAACAGGGTGTTCGTTATATTTATTGGCTAGATCTACACCAATTTCAACATGCGAACCCTCAACCTCGTGATCAATTGCTTTACCAATGTCATGAAGTAGTCCTGCTCTTTTAGCTAGTTTAACATCTTCACCAAGCTCTGCAGCCATTAAACCTGTCAGGTGTGAAACCTCAATCGCGTGTTGCAAAGCATTTTGTCCGTAGCTTGTTCTAAATCTTAAGCGTCCTAGTATCTTAATCAAATCTGGATGTAAATTGTGTATTCCAACATCAAATGTTGCTTGTTCACCATATTCACGTATCTTATCGTCGACATCTTTACGTGCCTTCATTACTGTTTCTTCGATTCTAGCTGGATGGATTCGACCGTCACTGACTAATCGCTCTAAAGCAATTTTTGCTATCTCTCTTCTAACTGGGTCAAAACCAGATAGTATTACTGCTTCAGGCGTATCGTCAATAATTAGATCAATTCCTGTCAGAGATTCTAGTGTGCGAATATTCCTGCCCTCACGCCCAATGATTCGACCTTTCATCTCATCATTTGGCAATAATATTACAGAAACTGTTGTTTCTGTAACATGATCAGCTGCATAACGGCCAATCGCAGTGCTCATAATCTCTTTCGCTTTCTTTTCAGCCTCATCTAAAGCGGCTGTTTCCATTTCTTTAATCATTATTGCAGTTTCATGGCGTACCTCTTGCTCAACTGTGTCCATGATAATTTTTTTAGCATTTTCCGTTGATAAGCCAGAGACACGTTCTAATTCCGCAATCTTCTCTTGTAAAACCTTGTCTACCTCGACTTGCGTTTCAGTTATAGTTTTTTCTTTTTCAATAAGTGACTCTTCTCTTTTAT
>CAYZPB010000024.1:0-14341 GCA_964480445.1 uncultured Caryophanales bacterium | reverse complement strand
TATTAATATGTCCCTTTTTATTAAAAATAGTGAGGAAATTAATAATCCATTAACAAGAAGAGATATTAATGTAGTAATGGGAACATTGAAGTTATGAGGAATGCTAGCACGAATAAACACAATTAAAAATAAAACAAAAAAAGTAAAATCAATTTTTTCTATACTTTTATTCGTTATAAAAATTAAAATAATCATTAACAAATTGAATATAGGACTTAAAGGCAATTTGTAAAACACATTATAAGAAGTAAACAATATCAATATTGCTGAATAGATTGCGAACATTTTGTCCAAATTAATTCTATATTTATGCATATTATTACATTTATTGATATGTAAGATTACTAATATTCAATTATAGAATAGTTGATAGTTTAAAAAAGTTCTTTATAATGATTTATGAATTCTGATGATATCAGCTTATTTGAATGTTTTGTGTTAACAAATTCGAAAGAACGTTTCTTTATTACTTGTAACTTCTCTTTATTTACTATCAAACATTCTATTTTATTATATATATCAACGATTTCTGGCAAAATATTAATAACAGGACAATCGATAATCCTTAAATACTCAATAGCTTCTTTTTCACAACCACTTAAAACCACACAACCATTTTCTAATGCAAAAATTGCATTCATTCCATAATCGTAAGATTTACATTGATCAATTAAAACGTCAGTGTGTCTTAGCAAATCAATGTATTCAGCAAAGGGGAGTCTCTCAACTATGGTAATATCAACAGCTGTTGAATAATTTCTTTTAATTTTTTCTAAGGCCTCTAAGATAAATTCTGCCCCTTTGAACTCTCTCCGTGTAATTCCAAAGAGTATTCTGAGTTTTCCTTTCTCCTGATTAGGTATAAAAACTGAATTATTTCCTGAGTTTGGTAGCGGGATTGGTGCCTTTAATTTGGGATTATCATTATAACCCAAACTATAAGTATACATAGAAGGGATTATCGCAGAAATATTCTTAATGAACCAAACATAATATTTTTGTTGTAGTTTACTATAGTGCGGAATTTCTGTTGAATTTTTATCACTAAATGGAAAATATTTGAATTTATCTTTTGACGCTAAAAAAGCCGGATCTGTACCGCAAGCATAGTATATTTTCTTTTTATTATACTTAAATAAAAATGATGTTATACCTACATAATGGTAATAATAAGGCAATGAAAATGGGTTAATAAATTGTATAACGTCATAACCTATAAACTTTCTTAAATTAATTAAAAAATAAAGTATGTTTTTAATCTTCCCCCAAATAAGTCCCTTATACAGGGTTAACCTTATATCGTAACCAAAACCTCTGTATCCGTCCCCATCAGCTGCTAATGTTACCTTATGACCTAAAATAGTTAACCCTTTTTTAAGATTATTGTGTACCCCGCTAAATTCACCAATCAGAAGTATCCTCATATTTTATATGAATTAATAATACCAATTACATGTTTAGCTACTCTTTTATTTTGGTCGCTTTTAGCTAATTCGTTTATTGTTTTTGTTGCTTCTTTCCCCATTTTAAGAATATTATTTGGATTCGATTTAAACCAATTAATTTTTTCAGCTAGCGCATTGGCATCACCTGTAGGAATTATAAAGCCGTTAATATTATCTTTTATTAGAGTTCTTGCCCCACATCCTTCGCTTACAACTACTGGAAGGCCACAAATCATAGCTTCTGCAACTGTAGCAGGGCCGGCATCAAGTAAACTTGGAACAATGCATACGTGAGAAGTCCTCATAAATTGGTTTAGATTATCAACCCAACCAAAATATTCTACGCTCTGAAGGTTTGAATATTTATTAGCAATAATCTTTTGTAATTGATTATCAATTCGACCACCGACTTTAAGTAAAATATCTGATGTGTTAATTTTCGACCAGGCTTCAAGTAAATAAGGAAGACCCTTTAACCAAAATGGATGTGCAACAAAACAAAATGTAATCTTATTATTCTTTTGAAAGTACAAATCTGGAAAGGCACTTGTATTTGGAATAATGTGACTTTCTATAAAACTAACTTTTTCTTTCTGAATTCGTTTACTATATGATTCTTTTTCCGTTACAGTAAATGTTACTATATGATCATAAGAAAAAAGAGATTTTGAAATAAATTTAATTCTTTTATTATAAGTATAAGCATCATTAAATAGAACATCATTTTTCTTTTGTTCTTTAATTAATAGTTCGTTAATTTCAAAATCATCTGGATTACCCGCTACAAAAAGATTTACCCCTCCTAATAATTTGTTTTTTCTTTGAGTTCTAGGTAGGTATGCGGAACTAATAAGAATAACTGGCTCTGTTATTTTTTTAGAAGCAAAAAAATCATAAAGTACTTCATTAATGAAACGATTTTTATAGTATGGGATTAATGTAAAAGTTCTATTAATCAAATTAATCAAACGAGCTATTACATAGTATGTTTTACTTAATAATCTGATATTTACTATACCTTTATATCCATTAACATACCCTAAGTAATAAACCACCTTATTTAAAGTCTGATTATCAAAGGATTCAACGATAGGCAAAATACCTTTAACGACTCCTTCTGGCTCTCCTTTATGAATACCTTGAAAGGAGAAGAAAACAATCAACATATAATTTTAATACTTTTTAGTTCATTTTGATTTCAAATGAAGTCTTCTTTGTGTTTCAAGTACTCATCCCATTCACCAATATCTCTCCAGGACTTTTCAGTAACTGGAAAGACACCGACTTTTCCCTTTCTCTCCTTCACCTTATCTATTAAATCTGTAATATGATAAAAGTTATTTTCCGGTATTTCATCAATTAAGTGTGGTTCAAGTATGTACAGGCCACTATTAATAAAAAATGTAAGTTCAGGCTTTTCCTTTAGCTCTTTAAGCTCACCATTGATTCCGAACTCAATAGTGCCATATGGAATATTATAATTCTTAATTGCTGCAACAACAGTAATCTCATTTCCACTATTTAGATGATACTCTAGTATTTCAGAATAATCCTCCTCGATAATAATATCGCAATTACTAACAAAAAAAGTTTCTTTTATTTGATTCTTAAGTAATGACAAACTCCCCACAGTTCCCATAGGCTTATTTTCTTTAAAATACGACAGCTCATAAGGTAAGTTTTGATTAGCAAGATAGTATTCAATAAGTTCTGCCTTATAGTTGACGGAAATATAAAATTTATAGCAACCGTGCCTATGAAATCTTTCAAAAATATGTTCGATTATCGTTTTATCTCCTATTGGTATTAATGGTTTTGGCAACACATTAGTTATTGGTTTAAGACGAGAGCCAACTCCACCAGCCATTATTATAATTGGGAGATTGAATTGTTTTTTAGGAGGCAGTTCAGTCTCTTTAAACAAGTCTTCCCAAAAAATAATCTTAGTAATTTTTCCAACTTCATTCACAATTGGCATGTACTCTGCACGTATCTGCAACATTTTATTTCGTACAGATTCAATACTGTCCTCATCTTTCGCAATAATAATATCTTTTCTTAAAACCGAAGAGATATTTGAGTTTAAATCAACATTGTTAATTATTGCACGTTGAATATCGCCAATACTAATTAAACCAATGAAATCATCATTTTGAAAAACAAGGAGTAATTTTCTTTGCTCCTTGTCCATTTGTTTCAAAGCCGCTAATATAGAATTGTCGCTCTGAATGATTAATCTTTTAATCATTTTCGTTCCATTTATCGATTTTAAAGTTGTGTTTTTAACGTTTATACTCGAAATAAAGAGAATTCTGTTAATCGTTATTTCGTTTTTCTAACTTTTTTATATCTGTCACCATATTGTTCTTTATTGTCAAAATGAATTTTAACTGGAACTTGAAAAGACTGCAAATGTTTCTTACAATAAGTTTTTATATGGGAAATAAACTCTTTTTCATTAACATTTTTAGATAATCTAACACGAGCACACACTATATTACCCATGATTAAATTCTTTTCTCCATAAACCGTAACTTCTAAAACTTCATCTAATTCCTGTATGACGCTTTCAACCTCTGCAGGATAAACCTTCTCACCTCCAACATTAATTATTTCAGATCTTCTACCAAGAATTTTTAAATATTCACCTTCAACTTCAACTTGATCTCCTGTCATGAACCAACCATCATCAGTAAAAGGTGAAGGTGCGTTCAAATAGCCCAACATGGCTGAGTCTGCCTTTATTTCTAGGAGTTCATCAACTACTCGAGTTTGAAAACCTTCGCCACCTACTTTTACCCACAATGAACCGCTATCTTTAGACTTTGATCTCATAACTCCAAGTTCTATCAGCCCATAAGTCTGTTGTAGTTTTACAGTAGGAAAAACTTCTTGCACACGATGTAAGGTCGATTCTGGCATTGGTTCAGTTCCATATGTAATTAACTTAAGACTGCCTAAATCGTATTTTTTGTATTCCTCACTCAATAACAGGAGGTTTAAAAAAGTAGGAGATGCAGGCAGCAATTCAATTTTATGTTTTTCAATAAATTCGCATATCACTTTTGGTCTACGATCACTTAAAGCAAGCACCACTCCACCATTAGAGAGAGTATGAAACATTGTATTTAACCCACCCCAATGATCGAATAGTAAAAAGTTTAAAGTCTTATACGTGCGCCTGCGAGTCTTGAATTTGTTTAACAATTTTGTAAAATCGTGAACAGCAGCTTTAGGTTCTCCTGATGTACCTGAGGTGAAGAGGACTAAACCAGGTTTATTTTCATTTCTAAGATGTGTATAGAAAGGATGAGAAAATATAGACGAATTTTTTGAAAACTTAATACTTTCATTTTCTACAAGTATTGTTTTAGTAATCCCTGCAATTTGTTTTTTCTTTTCTAAACTTTTTACTTGATGAATATCAAAAGGTACAATGATGTTTTGATTTCCAATTAGAGAAAATAATACTGCAATCGTTTTTGGTGTAAAATCTCCAATTAACGCAACAACATCGCCTTTTTCAATTTTATACGTTTTTAAATCTAAACTTATTTTAATAATTTCATCATACAATAAATCATATGTAATTGATAAGTCTTTATATATAACCGCTGTCTCATCTTTTTTTTCTAAAAATACATCATAGAAAAAATCTAATTCCATCTTATACCCCCCCCATATAAATTATTTGTCCTGTAACCATATCACTATCACTCGATATAAGAAACTTAATGATATTAATCACATCAATTGGCTCTCCATATCTTTTTATTGCTTGTTTTTGAATTAAACTATCCATTTTTGATTTATCAACATTCTTTACTAAATCAGTTTGAACAGCTGGTGGTGCTATTGCGTTTACATTAATATTATATGGCGCATATTCTCTACTAAGAATTTCAGTTAATGTAATTACTGCGGCCTTTGAAGCAGCGTATATGGCTTCACCTTCTATTTTAAATGGAACTGCAAATGTGGCAAAATTAATAATACGCCCAAATTTGTACCTCTTCATTAATTTAGCAGCTTCTCTGGAAAATAAAAAGCAGCCAACTACATTCGTATCTAATATTTTTTTTACTGTAGATATTGGCGTTATCAGTGAGTGATTCATAGAAGCTATACCAGCGTTATTTATCAAAAAATCTAATCTTCCAAATTCTTCAATTATGTTCTTAAACAATAATTTCACTGAACTTTCATCAGAAACATCTAGTTCGTAATGCCTATAATTATTGTGCGATAAATCGGATCTTTCTCTACTACAGCCAATTACAAAATACTCTTCAGTTAGGAAATACTCTGAAATAGCTCTCCCTATTCCTTTTCTACTCCCAGTTACAATCATCACTTTTTGTTCAACCATTTTGTTCTTCTTTGATTAATAATTCGACATAATTAGCGAGAGTTTCCACAGTGCGAAAGGGACTGTTTTTTTGCGACATTGCTTTTTCATCAGCAATTGAAATTGACGTGTCAAAGCTTTCATTAACCAATCCTTCAATGCTAACAATCAGGTTTACCAAACCCAATGAGTCTAAGTCGCTGTCGCGCCCAAAAAGCACAGTGTCAACATTTTTTGTTATTGTCAGCTCGTTCATTTTGTTTACTTCATCTATTGAATCGTAGATTAATTTAATTACTTTCTCTTTCATAATACATGTTTTTATGTTTTAATAGTTGGTAAAAATCTTGCCGGGTTGCCAAATACTTTTGAATTGGATTTAATACTATTGCACAAAACGGAACCTCCACCGATATAACAACCGTCTTCAATAGTTAAAACAGGCAAAGTTGTGGCAGAAATTCCAAAATAACAGTAGTCCCCTATTTGGCTCCTTGATCCTATTGTTACATTCACTGAAAATAGGTTGTTGTTTCCGATGACGGTTTCATGGCTTATAATAGTAGAACTGTGAATAACATTATAATTACCAATTCTTACGCAAGACTGAACAATTACACCGTCAGCAATTATATTACCTTCTCCGATGTTAATTGAGCCGACTCGTGCTGTTGGATGGATAATATTACAATAACGCTCTTTATACTTAATTAGGTTTTCATTGGTTTTCTTTCGTGCTTCTTGTGTTGAATAAATGTTGTTTACTATAAAGGCATGCTTGTATTTCTCATCTTCCAGCAAATTATCATTCCCTAATATTGGGTAACCCAAAAACAATTCACCATGTAGCTTTTGGTTTTTATCTGTAAAACCAAGAAAATTAAAGGTTGTTTTTTCCCGGTTGATATCTTCAATTATTCTAACGATATCAGGGTTTCCCGCTCCTACCACTATTAAATCTTTAATCATAGTCCGCTTTATAGTATTTCGATTATATTATTTATTTCTTTAAACCCCAGGTTACCATACATAGGCAGTGTTATCAAATTATTCATCAAATAATCCGTAATCGGCAATTCTCGATAATAATCTTTGTATATCGAAAACCGATGCACCGCCGGATAATGTATGCTGGTTTGAATGCCGTTTTCAGCCAGTTTGTTTCTGATTTCATTACGTTTTCGTGCCCCTAAGTTTTTCAATACAATGGAAAATATGTAATTGGATGAAAAATAAGGGTAATCTCTAAATGGAATTATGATACCTGGATGCTCAGCCAAAGCTTCAACGTACCACTTTCTTACTTGTGCTCGTTTTTCGAGGTCGGGCAACAGTTTGTGTAATTGTACAATACCTATTGCCGCCCTAATGTCGTCCATGCGATAATTGTAGCCAAGCTCAACCACATCATAAGATGTGGAGTGACCTTTGGCACGGTCGTATGACATGGTGGTCATGCCATGTGAACGTAATAACTTAGTTCGTGTAGCGTATTCTTCGCTATTTGTAACAAGCATACCGCCTTCTCCGGTGCTGATATTTTTATTGGAGAAGAAACTAAAGCAGCCAATATCACCAATCGTTCCTAATTTTTTACCTTTATATTCAGAAAGTGGACCATGACAAGCATCTTCAATCACTTTGATATTGTGCTTATTGGCAATATCCATGATACGCTCCATATCACAAGCAAAACCACCATAGTGCATCACTATTATCGCTTTTGTTTTTGGAGTGATTTTACGCTCAATATCATCCGGATCAATATTGGGCTGCTCATAACTTGTTACATCTGCAAAAACCGGAATAGCATCTACATATCTGATAGAATTGACAGTAGCTACGAAAGTTAGCGAGGGGCAGATAACTTCATCGCCAGATGCTACTCCTGCTAATTTAAAAGCCAAATGCAGTGCTACTGTGCAATTTGTCAATGCCACAGCATGATTAACCTGTAGCATCTCGGCGAATTTTTGCTCAAAAGCCGCTGTTTTAGGCCCCGTAGAAATCCATCCCGACTGAATGGTTTCCAGAGCAGCTTGTTCTTCCTTCTCGTCAAAGTTGAGATCGAACAGTGGAATTTTATAACTCATGATCTGTCTTTTTTATTCCTTTTACATTTTTGAATCTAAATATTTGCCTTTCTCTACATAATCAAAGTTAGGAATCATTTCGAAAAAAAGTTTTACTAACTCCTCCTTACTCCAACCACCCTGCTTTTTCATTTGTTCTATACTTCTGGTGAAATAGGCCGTTTTCTCTTTATCGTGTCCACTCTCATTTTTCACTATCCCTAAACCCTCAAAACGTTCCATATCTAAGCACTCTTTCTCTGTATAAAACTCTTCAAAGTCTTTCTCTCCGGTAGTATCACTTGGAGAAAAGAAGCATGGCCATACTTCATCTCTTTGAAATTCAGTATTAAAGAAACTTCTTGCTTCTTCCTCTGTTCTACAAATATAGGGACTATAACCCATCTCTTTCAGATAACGTTCAGCTATCTCAGAAAAGGTAATCAGATGTAGTTTCTCGCTAAGTTTTGGAAAGAATATATCTCTATTCTCACCAAATATAGCGGACATTAAACACAGCTCGCCTGACTCTCGTGGGGTAAGAAAATAGCGTTTCACATCGTTAGGTGCAACTATGGGCTGCCGCTTTTGTATGCGCTGATTAAAACCATATAACAATGATCCGTCAGAAAATGCCACATTGGCAAAACGAGCGGTAGAAATAGTGATGTGCTCACTCAATTGCATCAGAAACATTTCCATAATGCGTTTGGATGCCCCCATCATATTAACCGGATTAGCAGCCTTATCTGTTGATACACAAAAATATTTTTTTACTCCTTTCTCTATTGATTGCTGTATGGTTTTAACTGTATTAAATATGTTAACCTCTATCATACGCATCAAAGTAAAAGAATCTTTTTCACTTCGAACATGTTTTAAGGCCGAGACGTTGAGCACATAATCATAATTGCCATCAGCATTCCAAAATGCATCATATTCAAAAGAGCCAATATCAAGCGCAAAAGTTTGGAAATCACCAGAAATATAGCCAAAAGAACTTCTTATGTCACGAACAAGTTCAACTAAATTATTTTCACTAATATCAACCACATGAAGTTTCTGTGGATTACGTTTAAACACCTCCTTCACAACAGCTTGTCCAATAGAGCCCGCTCCCCCAATTATAAGAAAGCGTGAAATACTCACAATTTGGGATAGTTTTTCTTCATGATTTGCTAAGTCATCGGTTAACAACTCTTTCTTCCGCCCTATTATTTCAAGTACATTCATATTAATGGTTTTAATAATTTTATTCAAATATCTGACTGAGATTTACAAACTGTACATCTTCGAACTTTGAAGCGTATTCTATCAATCTTCTTAATTCATCACCTAAAGTCTTGGTTGATTGTTTCATTTTAAAATTAAACCCATAGCTATGTGTGGAAATGACAAAAACTCCATTTATATTTCTTACTAATTCAAAATCAGAATATAATTTGTTCATATCTGTTCCTGGCTGTAAACGATAATGACTTATTATTCTAAATCCTCCGTTAATAATAGGAAAAGGGTAATTCAAATCTTTATTTAATAATTTAAATGAAATAAGATTTATATAGTTTTTAATACCTAGTAAATTTAGAGTATCTAAATTTTTAACACTTGGCAAATCACCGCAAATTGCAAGGTTATTATTAAGAATTGCTGTAAGTCCATTGGCGCTATATAGATTTTGAGGTGGTGTAAAAATACTAATTCGCTGATCAAATGTAATTTCTGTATATTCCTTGGCTTTTTTTAATGAGGTTGAGAGATCGCGGGTAGTGAAAAACTCTGCGCCAAAACCAAAATTTCTAGAAAATTGAGGTGTTACTTCATCTTCGTTACGATGATAAATACCATGAAGAGTTAGATAAATTTTATTTTCTTTGATTTTTTCTTTAATAAAATGCACCAAAGGAATATTATCTCCTATAGGATAAACAATATTGTCGGCTTTTAAACCCCTCAATGTTTCTTCATTAATATAACCTGGTCCTCTTTTTTCTGCTTTTTGTACATTATTAGGCCAATCTCCCTTAATAAATGGAATTACGGACATAGAAACAGGGCATAATTCCCAAATTCCCTTATAGTTCTTTACAATTTCTTCGGAAGAATAAAAGAAATTAAGATCATCATCTCTAAGTGCAAATTTCATAATAAAAAGGATTGTTTTTATTCTTGAAGTGTTTTTCCGTATAGACGAACATAACTACGTTTGTCAGAAAAGTATGAATAAAAAGCATTTTTGGAGTTATAGTAGCAATAATAATAAAAAATATTAATGCAGAAAGAGCATTTACTATTGTTATTTTTAAATAACAGTCGTGTGGGAAAAAAAGACAAATAAAGTTATACTTAACTTTTGATGCTATAAGTGCTATAATTGCAATATAAATAAAGATTATGTAATAATTTAAGTAAGGATAATGTTCTATATTTAATAGAACTAACACCTTGTCTAAATAGACTACGACAAAAGGAATAAAAGCTACTGATATAATTAAAAGTATATTTTTTATCTTAAAAACTTTTCTGAGTTTAATCTTAAACTGCATTATCTTTTCTTTTAAGCTCACAAGACTTTGAATCATAGGATCAAAAATATTTTCTATAAAAGTCCGTGCAATTGATAAAATGTTTTTAGCTATTGTAAAAGAACCTAGAATTTCAGCACTTAAAAAAATTGAAACGAGGAGCTGATCTAAAAAATTAAAGGCATAAGAGACATAAGATGCTATTGCAAATGATTTAGATTTAATAAATCCGTTCCTCAAATTGTATATCTTAAAAACACCCTTGAAACTAATATACTTGCGAAGTAAATAAATAACAGGTATGGTCACAACTAATGGTGTGAACATTACCGTGTAGATATAAGCCGTAAAGCCATATTTAGTAAAAAGTAGTAATGCAAATAATTTTCCAAATGAACTTATGGAATATGAAACTAATGCGGCAATCAAATATTTATTGAATGATTTTAAAATTAAGACAATGGCATCATTGCTTGCTTTAGCAATGCTTGTTACTCCCATTACAAAAAATAGCCAAAAATAGTTCCCGTCAAACTTATTTGACGAGATAAATGCCGCATAACCTATAATTGGAATAAAAGCAATAATAGCTGCTAGTGTTCGATAAGTAATTGACTGCGTAACTATTAATTTTATTTTAGCAGTATTACCTTTTTCTTTCCAATCTAACACATTTCTTATAGCATAAGTTTCAAAACCGGTGTTTGAAAAGACTACTACTATAGTTGAAATAACATTATAAACTCCTACTAATGCATATTCTTCAGCTGGTAAACTGCCCGCAACAAAAAAAACAGAAACGAGTCCAAGAATTATTCCGAAAATTTGCAGAATAACCAGTCCAACGCTTTGTTTCATTATTTACTGAAAACTGTTAATGTTCTTTAATAAAAAATCTATTTCACTACCATTTAAAACCGGACTCATCGGTAAGCTCAACACTTCCTTATGAATTTTTTCCGTAATCGAAAATCTCATTTCATTCCATTCCTTATATGCCCCTTGCTTATGTGGTGGAATGGGATAATGAATAAGTGTTTGCATGCCTTTCTCTGCTAAATATTGCTGTAATTGATTTCTTTGAGTAGTGCGAATTACAAATAGGTGCCAAACATGTTCCTTTTCGTTTACAGGTATTTGTGGTAAAATAATATTTGGATTCTTAATCTCTGAAATATAACGTTTAGCTATCTCTCTTCTCCTCTGATTCTCAGCATCAATATATTTTAATTTTACATCCAAAATCGCTGCTTGAATCTCATCAAGACGAGAGTTTAGTCCTTGATAAGGGGTAATGTACTTTTCAACACTTCCATAATTGCCAAGAGCACGAACCATATCTGCCAATTGAGAATCATTGGTTGTTACTGCCCCGGCATCGCCTAATGCCCCCAAATTTTTCCCCGGATAAAAAGATAACCCGGCAGCATCACCTAAATTCCCGGATTTAATTCCATTCCATTCAGCCCCAATCGCCTGAGCATTATCCTCTATAATTTTCAAGTTGTGTTTTTTTGCCAATTCAACCAGCTCTTTACTCCAGCATACACGCCCATACAAATGAACAACCATAATAGCCTTTGTCTTCTTTGTAATATGACGCTCTACTAATGATAAGTCCAGATTATAAGTATTTATATCAGGTTCAACCAAAATAGGTTTTAATCGATTATCAGTAATTGCCAGGATACTGGCAATATAGGTGTTGGCCGGAACAATTACTTCATCCCCCTCCTGCATTACACCAAGTTGAATATAAGCTTTTAATATAAGCCTGAGCGCATCCAATCCGTTAGCCACTCCAACTGCATGTTTCAAGCCAATATAGTTTGCCAAGTTGGTTTCAAAGCTATGAAGTCGTTCACCTAATAAGTACCAACCCGAATCAATTACCTCTGTCGTTGCCTGTTTTAGTTCATCAGCATATTGAACGTTGATTTTTTGAAGGTCGAGAAATTTTATCATTCTAAACTGGATTTTATGCAAAAAACGATAGTATTGTTCCACCCCAGGAATACCCCACTCCAAAACCGGCAATTAATACATTTCCTGTAAGCAGGTTTTCTTTATTTGCCTCATATAAAGCAATAGGTATTGTCGAGGAAACAGTATTACCTACTTTTGACATATATATGTAAAATTTATCCTTATCAATACCAATCAGTTTTCTAAGATAATTAATCATGTATTTATTAGCTTGATGAAAAACATAGAGACTTATATCATTATCTGCCAAATCATTATTTTTTAGCACATTGTTGACTAAAACAGGAACAGCATCAGCAGTGAAATTGAAGATTTCACCTCCGTTCATATATAAATAATCACTTGATAATGGATTTCCATCATTATCATATGTAATATCATCAACTGGGAACTTATATCTCATTCCGCCAGTTTTTACTATTAAATTCTTTGCACCACTGCCGTCCGTTCCAAAATCAAAATTCCCAATTTCGGCAAAACCTTCTGTCGATATTAATGTTGCTGCAGCAGCATCACCGAAAATCGTTCTATTACTTTTATCTTTGGGATGAATGTGTTTCGTGTATGTTTCAGAAGTTAATAAAAGTACATTAGATGCAATACCAGCAACAACAAGCCCCTTTGCAACTGACAAGCCAAAAACAAAACCTGAACAACCTTGGTTAAAGTCCAAAGCTCCACATGAAGTCGGAATATTTAATTTATCCTGAATAATACATGCCGAGGCTGGTAAAAAATAATCTGGACTTTGTGTGCAAAATAAAATAAAATCAATCGATTTTCTATCAATTTTATGCTCAAAGAAAAGTTTCTCAGCTGCATTTACTGCTAAATCTACTGCTGTCTCTTTATCTGTTACCACATGCCTTTCAGTAACTCCAATTTTTACGGTAATCTTGTCTGCTGTCCACTCAGGAAATTCTTTTGCTAAATCTTCATTCGTAATAATTTTCTCTGGTAAATAATACGATATTGCTTTTAAATATGCACTCATAGTTGTTATTTTAAAGTATAACCGCCATCAATTAATAAACTTGTTCCTGTTACCCATTCTGCAGCATCAGACAAAAGGTATACTGCTGCATACGCCACATCCTCAGGTTTTCCATAACGTTTTAATGGATAATTACGTACATCCTCATCAAATTGTTCTTGCGATAATGAAGTTTTATCAAAAATTCCAGTATCTACCATCCCGGGGTTGATTGTATTCACTCTGATTCCACGTGGTGCAACCTCCAGTGCTAATGCTTTTGAAAATCCATCTAAAGCAGCTTTTGATGATCCATATAAACTACCACCAATAGCCCCACAATAAACACCAGAAACAGAAGAAATAAATACTAGGGATGCTTTTTTATTCAATTTTTTGTTTTGCAACAACATTTGAATAAAATGAATCGGGACAAATGTATTTATCTTAAAAATATCATATACATCTTCCGGTTCACTTGATTGTGTTATTAATGACTTCACAATACCTGCATTACTAACAACTCCATCCAACTTAGGAAGTTGTTCAACTACATTTTTTAATTGAGTTAAATCCGTTAAATCAGCAATAATTTTTTTGTGACCATTCCCTTCCAAATCAATATAAGTCTGAGTCAGTCTTTTTTCATTTCTTCCTGTTATGAAAACCTTTGCTCCCATTTGTGAACAAGTAATTGCGATTGATCTCCCAATACCGGATGAAGCACCTGTAACAAGAATAGTTTTATTATTAAGAAAAAACAGACTTTCCATAATGCAGTATTAATGAGGATGTTATTTTATTTTTAATTGTAACAAATCAAACAACTCCTGTATAGTATTTGCCTTTTTCATTTCATCAGCTTTGATGATTATATTATATTTTTTCTCTATCATATTCAAAACTGCTAAAGCAGTAAGTGAAGACCACTCTTCTAAGTCTCTGAAATTGGTTTCAGGCTTAAATTCTGAAATCTCAGTATCGTCAAATTG
>CAYZPB010000023.1:0-14781 GCA_964480445.1 uncultured Caryophanales bacterium | reverse complement strand
ATAAAAGTACCTAGCGTCATAATACCAACGCCGCCCAGCTGAATAAAAAGCAATATAATTAGTTGGCCACCTATATTAAAGGTTGCCGCTGTATTCATTGTTGTTAGACCGGTTACCGTAACCGCACTAGTTGCTGTGAAAAAGGCATCAATCAGCGCAACCGATACCCCTTCGCGATGAAAGACAGGAAGCATTAACAAAATGGTCGCTGTAATTATTGCAACAAAATAAGCAAGTACAACAATCTGTACGCCGGTTAGCTCGATCTTTTTGTCACGAGTGTTAGTCACTAAACGACACCCCTGGCTTAAACTTTTTTATAACCTTCTTTAGCGCGTAGTTTATGAAAAAACTCGCTTAACAGTAGCGCTGACTCCTCAGCAAGAACACCTGCTGTAATCTCCTCAACCTGATGGTTGAAAGCTTCTTCCTGAACAAGATTAACAATTGTGCCTGCAGAACCACCTTTAGGATCAGGCGCTCCATAAACAAGCCGGCTAATGCGCGACTGAACGATTGCACCAGCACACATTGGGCAGGGTTCAAGTGTTACATAAATTGTTGTACCCTCAAGCCGCCAACTTTTCAGTCTATTACTTGCCTCATTAATCGCAATCATTTCAGCATGCGCTAAAGCGTTAGACAACTGCTCGCGTAGATTATAACCGCGACCAATGATTTCGCCGTCCTTCACAATTACCGCGCCAACTGGCACCTCGCCAAGTGCTGCTGCTTTTTGTGCTTCGCTTAGTGCTTGACGCATATACTCGATGTCTATTAATTGAAAACTTCTCTGTTTTAACATTACTATCTCTCCCAAGAAACAGTCTCTTAGTTTCACTTTATTATACACCCTAAACAGCGAATATAAAATGAAACCAAGCAAATTGTAAATTGTGAAAATTTTCTCTTAAAAGTGCTTGTGTTTCTTTTCACAATATGTTATTCTTTAACTTGTAGATAACAAATTTAATTTGTTCTATACACTCCATCTCTTTTTCATGGAAGACACAACCTTTGGCTGTGTCTTTTTTTTTTGCTGTTTATGCAACTTACATACATTTTTCACAAACTTTGAGTAAAATGGTATGCCCGGAGGGATTCGAACCCCCGACACCAAGTTTAGGAAACTTGTGCTCTATCCAACTGAGCTACGGGCACATATTTGTGTATAAAACAAAAAATAGCCCAATGGCTATTTAAATGGCGGAGAGGGTGGGATTCGAACCCACGGAACGCTCACACGCTCGCTGGTTTTCAAGACCAGTGCCTTCAGCCAAACTCGACCACCTCTCCATATTTAATTCTCAACAAAGGCTATAATAGCACATACCCCACACCTAATTCAAGCCTAATATTTTAATTATTTTTCTTTACTTATCTTGTCGACGCCACCCATGTAGGTAACTAATACCTTCGGTACGAGTACGCTGCCATCCGCCTCCTGATAGTTCTCTAAAATCGCGGCTACGGTTCGCCCAATCGCCAAGCCTGAACCGTTAAGTGTATGCACGAACTCTGGTCTAGCCTTCTGCTCCCGACGAAAACGTATATTTGCGCGTCTCGCCTGGAAAGCCTCAAAATTACTGCAAGATGAAATTTCCCGATACTTGTTTTCACTTGGTATCCAGACCTCTAGATCATAGGTTTTGGCAGCAGAGAAACCTAAATCACCTGCACATAAATTTACCTTCTGATAAGGTAGGTCAAGTAACTGGAGCACACGCTCAGCATTGCTCACAAGTTTTTCTAGCTCCTCATATGAATCCTCCGGCTTCGTAAACTTCACTAGCTCCACCTTATTAAATTGATGTTGACGAATAATACCACGTGTATCACGACCAGCTGAACCGGCTTCTGAACGAAAACAAGCGCTATAGGCTACATAATTCTTAGGCAGCACACCAGGTTCAATAATCTCATCTTTATAATAATTGGTCACTGGGACCTCGGCTGTTGGAATCAGATAATAATCTGTTCCTTCAAGCTTAAATAGGTCAGCCGCAAACTTCGGCAATTGTCCTGTTCCCTTCATACTGGCACTATTAACAATATATGGCGGTAGCATTTCACTATAGCCATGCTGGTCCGCATGTAGATCCATCATAAAGTTGATCAGCGCACGCTCAAGGCGAGCACCTAAGCCTTTGTAGAATACAAAACGCGATCCAGTAACCTTTGCCGCTCTTTCGAAATCTAAAATATCTAACCTCTCACCAATTTCGTAATGTGCCTTCGGTGTAAAAGGAAACTCTGGTGCCACACCCCAGCTGCTAACAACATGGTTTTCTTCTTCTGACTTACCAAGCGGAACTGACTCATGCGGTATATTCGGTATGTTAAGCATCAGCTCATTTATTGCTGTCTCTTTATTGCGCAAACGATCATCGAGCTCCTTTATCTGGTTGCCAACCTCGCGCATTCTAACAATTAAATCCTCTGCATCTTGCCCTGTCGCTTTTAAGTTAGCAACTTCCTTACTTACGGAGTTCCTAACGCTTTTCAGCTCCTCGACCTCTTGCAGAGTCGCACGCCGATCCTTATCTAACTGCGCAAAACTATCAACCGCTGTGAACGACTCATTCCGTTTCATCAGCGCTTCTTTTACGCGTTCTATCTCATCTCTTAGTAGCTTTATATCTAACACGCTTTACCAGCCTCTTTCTGACATCCGCTCTTCCTCAGGTAGCTTAGCAATGTCAAGTCCCTTCATTGCACTGCCTAGACCTCTAGAAACGCTTACCATCAACTCATAGTCCTCAGCATTATTAGCCGTCTCAACAATAGCACGTGCGAATTTTTCTGGATTCTCAGACTTAAAGATACCTGATCCTACAAAAACTCCATCCGCACCCAGTTGCAACATTAAGGCTGCATCTGCTGGTGTAGCAATTCCGCCCGCTGCAAAATTAATCACCGGCAATTTGCCATGCTGATTAATATATTTCACTAAGCTGAGTGGTGCTGCTAAATTCTTTGCCTCAGCCGCAAGCTCGTCCTCACGCATGTTCTCAATTCGGCGGATCTGCGCCATCACCATGCGGATATGGCGAACAGCTTCAACGATATTTCCCGTACCAGGCTCGCCTTTTGTACGTAACATAGAAGAACCCTCGCTGATGCGACGTAATGCTTCGCCAAGATCCTTAGCGCCATTAACAAATGGTGTTTTAAATGCATATTTATCAATATGGTAATGCTCATCAGCTGGAGTGAGAACCTCACTCTCGTCTATATAGTCAACACCAAGCGACTCAATAATTCTTGCTTCAACAAAGTGTCCAATTCTAACCTTCGCCATCACGGGAATACTTACCGCTTTTTGTACCTCTTCAATAATCGTTGGGTCGGCCATTCTTGCGACTCCACCCTCTAAACGAATATCGGAAGGCACTCTTTCTAGTGCCATTACTGCAATTGCTCCAGCAGCTTCAGCTATTTTGGCCTGTTCTGCATTTATAACGTCCATGATAACGCCATTTTTAAATGTTGCCGCTAATCCATTGTCTGATTTAGCTATTCCCTTGTTTACCATTACTTCCACCCCTATATATTCATTTTATTGCTTATTTTCTGAATCATCCTTAAAGAAACCTTTAATAGCATCTGCTACTTTATTATATACCATGTTAATTGTCTCGCCAATGCTTCGAAAAAACAAGCTAACTACATTCGCCTTCTCTACTGCTTCGTCCGCAAGTAACTTTACTTTCTCTAATTCGCGGAAGCTGTCATCTAGGTAGGTCCCGTCAAGCGCTTCGTCTCTGTGTCCATAAGTATAGGTTAGATAGCCAACTAGGTCACCTTTTACGATTGGGGCCTCTAGGCCCTCTATATATTCAACTTTTGTCTGGTAGCTATTACGGTCACCGCGTTCAATCACTAGGTAAAGCTCTTTCTCGGTTACTCCCCTGACTTCTTTATTTTTACCCTTAGCCACGGAAATTAGTTCGCTTTCTAAAACGGATTCATTGCCACCAATCAGTTGGATGCGCTCATAGTTATTAAAACCGTAATTTAGCAGTTTGCGCGTTTCCGCTGCTCGTACAGCTAAACTTTCCGTCCCAAAAACAACACTGATAAATCTTATATCATTCTTTTCAGCCGTGCCTGTAAAACAATAGCCAGCCTGTTTTGTATACCCTGTTTTTAATCCATCTACTCCATCATAACCGTATATTAACTCAGGCAACATGAAATTAACGTTGGTATGTACTTGACCAGGTCGAAATTCTAGTCGTGCCTGACTACTTGTCTTGAGTATTTCCGGATAATCATTAAGCAGGTGCCAGGCAAGAATCGCTGTATCCCGAGCTGTCATCAAGTTTTTTCCTGGCAGCTCCGACTGATACTTATCCAGGTTTTCTGTCGGATAACCAGATGCATTTACAAAGTAAGTCCCTGTAAGGCCCATCTCCTCAGCTTTCTGATTCATTAAACGCGCAAAAGCACTTTCGCTTCCACCAATATGCTCAGCTAAGGCAACAGCTGCATCGTTCGCCGATGCTACAGCTACCGCCGAAAATAGTTCGCGCACTGTATGACGCTCACCCTCAGCTAGATAAACGGCCGATCCGCCGTTTACTCCCATCCAACCAGCATACTCGCTTACTGTAACCGTCTCTTCCCAGCTAATAACTCCATTTGCTACATGCTCTAAAACTAAGTATTCTGTCATCATTTTCGACATACTTGCGGGCTCTAGTTGTTCATCAATATTATGTCCATATAGTATTTTTCCTGAGTTATTGTCAACAAGAATTGCTGCCTCCGCATTAACCTCTAACGGCGGTGCAGCAAATACCGGCGTTGCGACGGTAAAAGATAGAATTAGACTAACAATTAATATCCATACAAAAGCTTTACGTGATCTCTGCATTTTTCTTTCTGTTCCTTTCATTCTTTCACATTCTTTCCAGTAAAGAGGGGAGTATGACTCCCCTCTATTTTTCGTATATTGAGTAGTTTGGTGATTCCTTGGTGATATGAATGTCGTGCGGGTGACTTTCTCTAAGGCCGGCATTTGTAATTCTAATAAATTTTGCATTCTCTATTAGTTCCTTAATACTCTTCGCACCAACATAACCCATACCAGCTCGTAAGCCACCAATCAATTGATAAATTGTATCCCCAACAGGTCCTTTGTAGGCAACTCGCCCCTCAATTCCTTCTGGCACTAGCTTCTGGTTGTTTTCTTGAAAGTAGCGATCCTTGCTGCCTGCTTCCATGGCACCAATTGATCCCATGCCACGATAAACTTTATAGCGTCTGCCTTGGAATGTTTCAAAGTCTCCCGGACTTTCACTTGTTCCCGCAAGTAGACTTCCCAACATAACTACATCTGCTCCGGCAGCGATTGCTTTGGTTATATCGCCAGAATATTTAATTCCCCCATCAGCAATAATGGATACACCATATTCGCGTGCTACTTTAGCACATTCATAAATTGCTGTAATTTGAGGTACTCCAATCCCTGCTATAATTCGTGTTGTACAAATTGAGCCAGGTCCAATCCCTACCTTAACAACAGATGCACCCGCCTCAATTAGGTCGCGCGTAGCATCGCCTGTTGCAACATTGCCTGCTACCAGAACTAAATCTGGATACTTGGCACGAATTTCCTTTACCTTTTTAATTACACCCGCGCTATGGCCGTGTGCAGTATCAATCACTATTACATCGACGCCAGCCTGGACTAAAGCAGAAACTCGGTCGTGAGTCTCAGCGGTTACACCAACAGCTGCACCAACAAGCAAACGCCCTTTATTATCTTTAGCTGAATCAGGAAATTGAATTACTTTCTCAATATCCTTGATCGTAATGAGTCCCATTAGATGGCCTTCATCATCAATTAAAGGTAGTTTTTCAATCCGGTGCTTCTGAAGAATCTCTTTTGCCTCATCTAGCGTCGTACCTATTTTCGATGTTATTAAGTTTTTCTTCGTCATTGCATCTTCAATTAATACAGAAAAATCCTCAACAAAACGCAAATCGCGATTGGTCAGGATTCCGACTAATTTTTTATCTGGATCAACGATGGGTACACCAGAGATACGATATTTAGCCATTAACTCCTCTGCATCTAATAATGTATGTTCAGGTGATAGATAGAAAGGATTGGTAATAACACCGCTCTCTGAACGTTTCACTCTATCTACCTCAGCTGCTTGCTCCTCGATGCTCATGTTTTTATGAATGATCCCCATTCCGCCTTGTCTAGCCATAGCGATGGCCATCCCGGATTCTGTAACTGTATCCATTCCAGCACTTAAGATCGGAATGCTTATCTGTAGGTTTCCAATTTTGCTTTTTACCTCTACGCTGCGAGGCAAAATTTCTGATTTAGCAGGGACTAACAGCACATCATCAAAGGTTAATCCTTCCTTGGCAAACTTATCTTCCCCCATTATCCTCTCGCTACCTCCTTTATATTTTTAGTAAGTCTTATAATTTATTGATGACAAATTTTATCATACTGCCATTTCTCTGTCAAAGAATAAACTTGTTTATTCCCAAGCACCTAGGTGATAATTATTACCGGAGTTCCAGATCATATATCCATCTAATCCGTGCTCAACACCGGCTCTAATCTGTTCCTTCACTTCATGTGCTCCATAAACTATATAACCTGGAACCCAGTTTGCTGTAAAATCTTGATACCATGGTCTAATTATTGCTGGTGTTTTACCAGCTTGCCGCACCTTCTCATCTTTTTTAAAGGCATCTGTTATTCCCGATTTAATTACATGATACGGATGTGCATCTGGATAGGTAACCCCATACCAGCCCTGCCCATAATGTGACGGGTACATCATTGGGCTAATATAATCAACCTCAGCTGATATTAGCTCCCACATCTGACCAATACCCATATCATCTACTTGTGTAGTTGTCGCTCCATAAACGTCGGCCGATAAAAAAACGTTGACCGGCTTTAGCTCCTCGCGTGCATAGGCTAGAAACTCAGCTATAACTTCAGACTTGGTCATATCGGCTGGTCGAGCATATGCCACTTCGCGATCCATTTGTCTTGCCCGATCTGGATAACGAACATAGTCATACTGAATTTCATCAAAACCCTTTAGGGCAACCTCTTGCGCTAGTCCGACATTATAATCCCAGAGCTCAACGTGGTAAGGATCAACCCACGGAATACCGTTGATATCATGCCAAACGCCGCCAGTTTTGCTTTGAAAAGCTATCTGTGGTTTTGCCTTAGCATAGATTGGGTCCTTAAAGGCTACAATCCGGGCAATAAGATAAATGTTGTTTTCCTTTGCTGTGTGGATCAGCTTATCAAGGTCGCTAATAAAATTAGCTCGGTCTGAGTTAATTTCGCGTACTATCGCGTTATCTGTTTTATAAGTGACATTGCCACCGTCTTCTTTGATATCGATAACAAGAGCATTCAAATCGGTTCTCTTGATAACTTCAATTAAATCAGCGTACTTTTTAGTCTCCGCAGTACTTCCAGTAACAAAAAGAGCACGTGCTGCACGCGGAATTTTCGTGCGTTTAAGTTTATCTATATTGTAGCTACTATAATCTGCGTACCAATTATCATAGCTAATTGCTGGTTCAGTTTCTACATTATCTTCCCCAGTCGCAAAGACGCTGCTGCTTAGGCAACTAATAAACAAAAGAACTATTAAGAGGATACTAATACTTTTCGTTAAATACCTACCTGTGTGCCTATTCGTCTGAATCATTTGCTTCCTCCTCGTTCTCTGCTTCAATCTTCGCTACTGAAGTTACATAGTTATCTTCACCAACATTTATTAATCTAACACCTTGGGTATAGCGACCCATTGATGAAACCGTTGACATTGCAAGTCGAATCACCATCGCTCGGTTAGTTACTATCATAATATCCAGGTCGTCAGTTACTGTTTTCATCCCAACAACACTGCCAGTT
This sequence comes from uncultured Caryophanales bacterium, assembly GCA_964480445.1. GTDB lineage: Bacteria > Bacillota > Bacilli > Tepidibacillales > Tepidibacillaceae > CAYZPB01. Next base: position 6,866 of record CAYZPB010000023.1, on the reverse strand, counting down.
TTTTTGGTAACATTTAAAGTTTTAACTCCTTTTCCGCCTCGTGTTTGTGCGCGATACTCTGTTGCTGGCGTCTTTTTGCCGTAACCATTATGTGTCACGACAAGAACTGACATGTCGTCCTCAATAACTTCCATTCCTATTACCCTATCTCCCTCAGCTAGTCTAATTCCGCGAACGCCTGAAGTTGTTCGCCCCATTGCACGAACGTCAATCTCCTTAAAACGAATCGCCTGACCATCCTGTGTAGCCAATATAATATCCTGCTTCCCATCTGTTAACTTAACGCCAATCAGATCATCATTTTCTTGAAGCGTGATTGCTATAATTCCGCCTCGTCGAATATTCTCATAGTCCGAAAGTTTTGATTTCTTCACTTGCCCATGTGCTGTAGCAAAGGTTAGATAATCATCACTTGTATAATCGGAAACATGGAAGACGGCATTAATTCTTTCATCTTTATCAATCTCAATTAGATTAATAATTGGTGTTCCTCTCGCCATTCGACCATGCTCGGGAATTTCGTAAGCTTTAAGGCGGTACACTTTTCCTTTGTTTGTGAAAAACATCAAGAATTTATGGGAGTTTGTAATAAAGAAGTGTGAAACAAAGTCATCCTCTTTAGTTCCCATTCCTGTTACGCCCTTACCACCTCGGTGTTGACTCTTATAAGTAGATATATCAAGTCGTTTAATATAGCCCTGATTGGTAAGCATCACTACTACATCTTCTTCTGGTATTAAATCTTCATTCTCTATATCGCTTGTATCAAAGGTAATTTCTGTTCTGCGCGGATCACCAAATCTCTGCTTAACATCTGCTAATTCTTCCGCTACAATCGCTAAAATTTTGTGAACATCTGCTAGGATTGCCTTTAATTCTGCTATTTTTATAATAAGTTCATTATATTCGCTAATAATTTTATCGCGCTCAAGTCCAGTTAAGCGTTGTAGGCGCATATCAAGAATCGCCTGTGCCTGAATATCTGTTAAGCCAAATTTGGTCATTAAGCCAGATTTTGCTTCTTCACCTGTTTTCGATGCGCGAATTAGGGTAATTACTGCATCTAGGTTATCAAGAGCAATCTTGATACCTTCTAATATATGTGCGCGTTCTTCCGCTTTTTTCAAATCAAATTCGGTCCGACGACGAATTACAACCTTCTGGTGTTCGAGATAATGATAAAGAACTTCTTTAAGGTTTAAGAGTTGCGGTATATTATCTACAAGTGCTAGCATATTTACGCCAAATGAACTCTGCATCTGTGTCTGTTTATAAAGATTGTTTAGAACAACATTTGAGTTTACATCTCTTCTTAGCTCAATTACGATTCGCATACCATTACGGTCTGATTCGTCGCGCAGTTCTGTTATTCCATCAATTAATTTCTCGCGGACTAAAGTCGCAATTTTTTCAATCAGTCGCGATTTGTTCACTTGATAAGGAATTTCAGTAACAACTATTCGATGCCTTCCATTCTTCATCTCTTCAATTTCAGCACGAGCGCGCATTCTAACAGATCCACGCCCGGTGTGATAAGCACTTATTATTCCATCTGTGCCAAGAATAAGAGCGCCCGTCGGAAAGTCTGGACCTTTTATTATTTTAATTAATTCATCTATTTCAATATCCGGGTTTTCAATTAAGGCTAGTACACCATCGATTACTTCATTTAAATTGTGCGGTGGTATATTTGTTGCCATACCAACTGCAATCCCCGAAGACCCATTAACTAACAGATTAGGGAAACGCGCTGGTAAGACCAGCGGTTCGCGCTCTGATCCGTCATAGTTATCGGCAAAATCGACGGTATCTTTTTTAAGATCACGTATTAGTTCGTTGGAAATTCTCGCTAGACGAGCCTCTGTGTAACGCATTGCTGCTGCAGAGTCTCCATCGATTGAACCAAAGTTTCCATGACCATCCACTAACATATAGCGGTGGGAAAAATCCTGTGCCATCCGCACCATTGTCTCGTATACAGCAGTATCTCCGTGGGGATGATATTTACCAATTACGTCTCCAACTATTCGCGCTGATTTTTTGTGCGGTTTGTCAGCAGTCATACCCAATTCACTCATTGCATAGATAATGCGGCGATGAACTGGTTTTAATCCATCACGTACATCGGGAAGCGCTCGACTAACTATTACGCTCATTGCGTAATCAATAAAGGAGTTTTTCATCTCCTTACTAATACTAATATCTTTTACTCTAACATTTTCCTCTTCCATTTTTTACCTCCGTGCCCTTTCTATATGTCCAGATTACGTACATAACGGCTGTGTTCAACAATAAATTCTCTACGCGGTTCCACTTTGTCACCCATAAGTGTTTGGAAAACCTGATCAGCATCAGTAGCATCCGCTAGACTTACTCGCAGTAAGGTTCGCGTCTCTGGATTCATTGTTGTATGCCATAACTGATCTGGATTCATCTCACCTAAACCTTTGTAGCGCTGCAGTGTAGGTTCTGGTCGCTCATTTAATTCCTTGAGAATTCGCTCTAGCTCCATATCATTATAGGCATATTTAATCGTTCTACCTTGCTGCACCTTATAAAGTGGTGGCTGTGCTATATAAATGTAACCATGTTCAATTAACCCCTTCATAAATCGGTAGAAGAAGGTTAAGAGTAAAGTCCTTATATGGGCACCATCCACATCAGCGTCCGTCATAATTATTATCTTGTGATATCGTGCTTTTTCAATGTCAAATTCTTCACCAATCCCGGTACCAATCGCTGTTATCATTGCTCTAATTTCCAGATTAGCAAAAATTCTATCTATTCTTGCTTTTTCTACGTTCAAAATTTTTCCTCTCAGTGGCAAAATTGCCTGGAAGTGACGATCTCTTCCCTGTTTAGCCGAACCACCCGCAGAGTCACCTTCCACTATATAAAGCTCACTAATGGAAGCATCTTTTGAAGAACAGTCAGCCAGTTTACCTGGTAAGGCACTCACTTCAAGTGCATTTTTCCTTCTTGTCAGTTCCCGTGCTTTCCGGGCAGCTAATCTTGCCCTAGCAGCCAGCACTGACTTTTCCAGAATACTTCTTAGATCACTTGGGTTTTCTGCAAAATAAGTTGAAAGCTCTTCCCCAAAGAAAGACTCCACTATTCCGCGTACCTCGCTATTACCTAATTTCATTTTGGTCTGTCCTTCAAACTGTGGCTCAGGAACTTTAACACTTAAAATCGCCATCAAACCTTCTCTTGTATCATCTCCCGAAAGGTTCATATCCGTATCCTTAAGGATATTATTTCTTCTACCGTGATCGTTTAATACACGCGTTAATGCGCTTTTAAAACCAACCTCGTGCGTACCACCCTCAAAGGTATGAATATTATTAACAAACGATAGGATATTGCTGGAAAAACCATCATTATATTGCATTGCAATTTCTACAATTACATCATCATGGATTCCTTCAAAGTAAAATATTTCATCATGTATTAGCTCACGGTTTTTATTTAAAAATTCCACATATGACTTTATACCCCCAGCGTAGTGGAACTCCTCTTTTATTTTTCTATCACCGCGTTCGTCAATCAAAGTAATAGTAAGTCCTTTATTTAAGAATGCTAATTCTCTCAAACGGTTTTTCAGAGTATCATAGGAAAACTCAGTTGTTTCCTCAAATATCTCTTTATCTGCCTTAAAGGAAATTGTTGTACCTCTTTCCTTAGTATCGCCTATTACTCTCAAATCATAGATGGGAGTTCCCCGCTCATACTCTTGTTGGTGGATTTTGCCACCCTGTTTAACTATTACCTCCAACCAGCTAGAAAGTGCGTTAACAACAGACATCCCAACTCCGTGTAAGCCCCCTGATACTTGATAACTTCCCTTATCAAACTTTCCACCGGCATGTAACACCGTTAATGCTACTTCTACTGCCGGTCTACCCATCGCCTCTTGTATACCTGTTGGAATCCCTCTACCATTATCCTCAACACGGATGATGTCATCGGGAAGAAGCGTAACTGTAATATGATCACAGTAGCCTGCCATTGCTTCGTCGATGCTATTATCTACTATCTCCCAAACTAGATGGTGGAGACCCTTTTCATTCGTCGATCCTATATACATGCTTGGTCTTTTGCGTACAGCTTCTAGGCCCTCTAATACCTGGATTTGATCTGAGCCATAGCTGTTTTCCACTTTCTCCATTTATACACCTTCCATTCATTATTCTTATCTTATATGTTTATTTATTTATATTTTTTTTCATCTCTTTTATTATATCAGCTATATCTGCAGTTATATTTGCTATTATTTTTATTATAACATTTTTATTCTATCATTAACCTACCATTTTTTACTTGATGTATTTTCGCTTTTTTAATTTTTTCTTTTTCTATTCCACTTAAATCTGTTGTTGTTAAAAGTGTTTGTATATTATTGTTTATCTTTTTTAACAGATAGCTCTGCCGCCGTTGATCCAGCTCTGATAACACATCATCAAGTAATAATATGGGGTATTCTCCTTTATAATGCTTTATCAGCTCTAGCTCCGCTAGTTTTAAACTAAGAACTAATGTACGTTGCTGCCCCTGTGACCCATAAGTTAATGCGTTTCTATCGTTTATATTTAATAGCATGTCATCGCGGTGTGGCCCCACCATCGTCACTCCACGTCTTAACTCAATTATTTCGATTCTCTTTAATGCTTCTGCGTAGTACTCTAGGAGACCTTCTTCACATGCTTCCCTTATTAGCTCCTTTTTGGCATTGACTGTTTCTGTTTCAATAATAGTTGTTTTATATTCAATTGTGATTTTTTCTACTTCCTCACAGATGCTTTGGTGGATTTCGGTAAGCCATTTTTCTATTAACTTTAAATATTCAATTCTCTTTAATATTATTTTAACCCCATGTTCCATCAGCTGAGCATTCCAGACTTGTAACACATCTTCTTTTCCGCGTAGATTACCAGCTATTTCCTTAAGAAAATTATTCCTTTGTTGCAAAACCCTTTGATATTTAGCTAGGTGATAAAGATAGATTGGATTAATTTGACCTATTTCCATATCTAGGAAGCGCCTGCGGTATTGAGGTCCACCCTTTACTAAGTTAAGATCCTCTGGCGAGAACATTACAATATTCATATTCCCTATATACTCACTTATTCTCCTAACCGGGTTGTTGTTTATTTTAACCTTTTTGCCTCTCTCATTGATAGCCACCTCTTGGGTACTATCTATTCCTTCTTTTACCACACTCCCCTTAACTACAGAAAAAGAATTGCCCAACTTAATCAATTCTTTCTCATTTGAGGTTCTATGTGATTTTGCTAAAGCCAAAAAATATACCGCCTCTAATATATTTGTCTTCCCTTGGGCATTATTGCCCATAAATATATTGATTTCTTTTTCCAGGCGCAATTCCTGCTCTTCGTAGTTACGGAAATTATTTAAACTCAAATATTCTAAATACATTATTTTTCCTCGGTCCCTACTATTTTGTACAGACCGTAGTCTGTTATTTCTATTATATCATCTATATATAGTTTTTTTCCGCGACGTTTCTCATAGATGTCGTTCACCTTAATTTCTTCTGTTGACAAAAACATCTTTCCTTCGCCGCCTGATTGGATTATTCCAACTATTTTTAGTAACTGAACTAGTGTTATATAATTGGTATTAATAACTACCTTTTCCATTAATTCACTCCTTAATGTGTTCTGATCGGTAGCACTAGATGTAACATATTCTCTTGATTTACGCTTTTTAGCATAAATGGGCTGAGGGGTCCCGTAAACTCTATTAATACCTCTTCACTTTCAATTGCTGCTAGCGCCTCTAATACATACTTAGCATTAAAGGAGATGCTAATCCCTTCCCCACTAATACTATTTATTGGTACTGTTTCATTTACATTACCGAGCTCCTGGGAACTAGATGAAATCTCGATTACATTATTTTCCAATGTTTCTAGTTTCACTATATTGTTACGTGAATCTCGCGCAATAAGTGAAGCCCTCTCTATAGCCGCAATTAGTTGTTCCCGTTTAAGTATCAGCTCACTTTCAATCTTTTGCGGTATAATCCTTGGAATGTCTGGATAAGCACCATCGAGGATTCTTGATATAAACAAGAGGTTTTCAACTTTAATATATAGTTGGCTCCTGCTTCCGGCTATTTCAACTGGATCCTCATAAGATTCTAGAATTCTCGCTAAGTCTTTAAGGGCTTTTCCTGGTACTACAAGACTTCTGAGACTTAAATCCATCTTGTTTTCTACGATTGCCTCTTTTACTGCTAGGCGATGTGAATCTGTAGCATAAAACTTTAAGTTTTCTCCTTCTAGGTTCCAACTAACTCCAGTTAAAATTGGTCTGCTTTCATTATTTGAAATTGCAAATGTAGTCTGTTTAAGCATTGTTCTTAACAAACTGCTTTCAATAGTAAATTCACTATCCCCGCTCATTGTATGTAGCTCTGGATATTCTTGAACATCATAGCCATTTATTTTAAATTCAGAAGTTCCTGATTTTATGTATACGGAAAGCTTATCAGTTTTCTTAAATTCAATCTCCTCTTGTGGTAGTTTTTTTACAATATCTATTACACTTCGCGGTAAAACAATGTCACCGGCCTCGTGGATTTCAATTATATTTTTACCATCTTTCTCTAACGGGATGTCCATCTGAATTGTTATGTCAGAGTCGGCACCTGTTAAACGCAACCTATCTTCTTTTAGCTCAAATTTAATTCCCGTCAGAATAGGAATTGTACTTTTGTTAGAAACTGCTTTGTCGACATGAGATAGTGCGTACACGAGATTACTTTTATTAATTAGAAAATGCATTTTGTTACCTCCCTCAATCTAGATATTATTATATATATTATATTAATAATTATATAGT
>CAYZPB010000022.1:0-14822 GCA_964480445.1 uncultured Caryophanales bacterium | reverse complement strand
AACCTTTTTAACATCTCTACATCTTTATAATCTATATGTGTAATTTTATTTGCTGTAAAATAGCAAACTTTACGACGTCTATTTCCACGTGGTCTACGTTTCATTAATCTTCCCTCCTAAATTAAACTAAAACGGTAAGTCATCATCAGAGATGTTGATTGGTCCATCTGCATTTGCAAAAGGATCGTCCGTATCAACTGATCTACCACCACTCATTTGCTGAGCAGTGCTTCCACCCATTTGCTGGACGGCATCATCAGTTTCGCCTCTATCTCTTCTCGTTTCCAGAAACCTAACATCATCTGCCACAACCTCAGTAACATAGATGCGTCTGCCCTCTTTGTTTTCGTAGTTGCGCGTTTGAATTCGCCCTTCTACTGCAATTAGGCTACCTTTTGTTAAATATTTAGCAACAATTTCAGCTGTGTTGCGCCAGGAAACAATATTGATAAAGTCAGCTTCTCTCTGACCTTGCTTATTTGTAAAATTCCGATTAACAGCTAGTGTAAAAGTCGAAACAGCTATGCCGTTTGGCGTATATCTTAATTCTGGATCCCTTGTTAGTCTTCCAATTAGAACAACACTATTTAACATTGCGGTTCCTCCTATTACTATTTCTCGTCTTTAATCAATAAGAAACGTAAAACGTTTTCAGTAATTCTGAAAACCCTCTCCAGCTCTGCAACAACCTCTGTGTTTGCAGTAAAGTTAACTAGATCGTAGTAGCCATCTTGATAGTCATTCATTTCGTACGCAATTCTTTTTTTACCTATTTCGGTGTGCTTATCAATAGTACCACCATTATCAGTAATAATTGCGTGAAATTTAGCTATAGCTTCTTTGATTTCGTCTTCCTCAAGGTCTGGCTTGATGATGTACATCAATTCGTATTTACGCATTCATTTCACCTCCTTATGGTCTTAAGCGGCCCTGTATCTAGTACAGAGCAAGGAGCGAGTCTCTGCTCGCATTAAAAAATTATATCACTCTTTATTATTCATAGCAACAAGAGTTATACGTTAAAGCGAAAGTGCATTACATCGCCGTCTTTAACCGTATATTCCTTGCCTTCTACTCTCATAAGCCCCTTTTCCCTAGCTGCCAACATTGACCCCGCAGCAATTAGGTCCTCGTAGCCTACTACTTCGGCACGAATAAAGCCGCGTTCAAAATCTGTATGAATTACACCAGCTGCTTGCGGCGCTTTAGTTCCTTTAAGTACGGTCCATGCGTGCACCTCTTGGACCCCGGCTGTAAAATAAGTAATTAAATTGAGTTGCTGATAAGCTACTTTTATCAACTGATCAAGTCCTGATTCCGTCATTCCCATCTCTGCTAAAAAACCAATACGATCAGCTTTATCTAACTCAGCTATTTCCGCTTCAAGCTTGGCACTAACGATAATTACTTCTGCATCGTCTTGCTTGGCATATTCTCGAACCTGTTCTACATAATCGTTAGTTGTTGGGTCTTTTATACCTGCTTCACTAACATTGGCAACATAGAGAATCGGTTTCAGCGTCAAGAGAAATTGTTCCTTAAGTAAAGGTTGCTCCTCTTCATCATATTCAAGGCGCCTAGCCGGTATTCCATTAGCCAGTGCCTCCCGAACTTTTTCTAGTAGTCTGATTTCAATTGCGGTTCGTTTGTCTCCGCCTTTTAAGCTTTTCTGTGCCCGTTCTATACGTCTTTCGACAGACTCAAGATCAGCTAAAACAAGTTCAATGTTAACCACTTCAATATCGTTTACTGGGTCAACTTTGCCTGATACATGTGTGACGTTATCATCATCGAAACAACGGACAACCATGGCTATCGAGTCAACTTCGCGGATATGTGAAAGAAACTTGTTTCCCAGTCCTTCACCACGACTTGCACCGCTTACTAATCCAGCGATGTCTACAAATTCAAAAGTAGTTGGAACTACACGTTTTGGGTTAACAATATCACTTAACTTCTGTAGACGTTCATCTGGCACCTCGACAACTCCGACGTTTGGATCGATTGTACAGAAGGGATAGTTAGCTGCCTCAACACCAACCTCCGTAATTGCATTAAATAAAGTAGATTTACCAACATTTGGCAAGCCTACTATTCCAGTAGTTAAAGCCATTTATTACTCTCCCCCTAATTTGCTTAATCGTTAATTACCTGTTTAAGCTTCTTGTCAAAGTCTCTTCTTGACATGAGTACGCTATGATCACATCCAGTACATTTAATGCGAATGTCCGAACCTAAACGGATGATAACCCATCGGTTAACACCGCACGGATGTTGTTTCTTCATCTCAACAAGATCATTCAATTTATAATCTAATCGGTCCATCAAGATCGACTCCTTACTCTTTATATCATATGAAAGACCTCTTCGAAAGAAGAGGTCGCTTTCTCGATACTAATAACTTTGGCAACAGACTACTTCAAATAACTTTGTGGATTCGTTGTCTTACCGTAGAGCTTAACCTCGTAATGTACATGCGCACCTGTTGTCTTGCCTGTCCTTCCTATATAAGCAATGATTTCACCTTTTCTAACGTAATCTCCTGTCTTAATTGCCAGACTAGAATTATGTCCGTAAAAGGTCTCAATGCCATTTCCATGGTTAATAGCTACTTGGTAACCATAACCGTTATATGCATAATGTGCAGCTGTCACAACACCGTCAGCTGTTGCAAAAACTGGGCTGCCATGCGTGTTGGCAAAATCCATTCCTGTATGGAACTCGCGACCCCCATAAACTGGATCAATACGGTAACCATAGCTTGACGTTAAATAGCCATTTGTTGGGTAGATCGAAGGAATAGCAGCTTCTTTCTCCTTTTTGTCGTTTAGTAAGGTAATCATTTCGTTAACAGTTAACTCTTGCTTAACAAAGTTTCCTTGAATAACATCAACGGCCTCAATGGTGTTTGTGAGTGTGCTAGCTGAAAAATCTCCTTTAGACTCAATACGCTGCAAAGCAAGTTTGTTCTGAGTTGTGAGCACGCTTTTTGTTGGGTCGAATTCGTTCAATCCTCGCAGTTCCTCCTCTAAAGTCATTAAAGTTATTGATTGTTCGGAGAGAACTTTTACATCCTGATATAAATCCAAGAAGTGATTGGTATATGTATCGATGACTTCTTGATTACTATCATTAGTCGCAGCCAATATGTCGTTTTCGCTTTTTATGTTAAAGTAGGTAAACATTGTCAATGATGTCGATGTCATGGCCACTATCAAGACAATAGAAAAAGCGTTAATGAGCACCTTCGGCACCCTTAACTCTTTCGCTTTATCCCCTTCGCCTGGCTGTATCATTACCTTGTAGTGGGGTCGGTTTATTTTTTTTATTTTTCGAAAAAAATTCTCCATGTCCACTTCCATTCTATATGGAACGAATCTAGAACAAAAATTGTTGTCATATTTATATTTTTTCTAAGGATATTATAACCCTAGAAGCGATTTTTGTACAGCGAAATTATTTCTTTCGCGCTTTTTCAAGAACAGCTATTTCCTCAGGCGTTAATTTATATTCGCTAACGCCATCTTTTATCGGCTTTGCATAGCTGTTAGAACCTGTCTGAGTGTGAATACTACTTATTACAACCCCATCTGCGTTTTCATCCAGAAAAGCTACAGAGTAACTTAAGTTCTGACCCGCCTGCTCAAAAGCGTTGTAGCGTATAATTTCAACCTTTCCTTTGTAAAGTTTTGTCCTAGCTTTTAGCTCTTGTATTTCGGACTCGGTCTGCGAGACACGCTCTTCTATTAACTGCTGAGCATCGCGATAGTCAAGTACAACCTGCTCTAAATCGACAATGTTTCCACTTTTTGTAAAAGCGTACAACTTCTTCCTACTTTTCTGTAGGGCAAGAGTAAGTACAATATTCCAGACCAACAAAACTATCAGGACGACTGCAACCGCCTCTAAAATAAAGTCAAAATTATCTAAAATTCCCATCCGCTGTTTGCCTCCCCAGGTAAATGTGTTGTCATTTCTCTCTTACATTTAACCACTTGTCTCTTAACTTTCCTTAAGTAACATCTTTATGTAGTATGTTTTATCACTTCTCAATAATATCAATTATTCTCTGTAGATCTTTTTCCCCCACATAGTCAATCTCAATTACGCCTTTCTTACTGCCAGGTTTAATTCTCACACCAGTTTTAAGTAGCCCCCGCAGCTGTTCAGTCACTGCTTGGTAAGCAACAAGATCGTAGCCTGCCTTCTTTGTTCCTTTTGTTTCACGTGAAACATCTTTCTTTTCGCTTTTAGTTTTTCCACCTTTTAAAAGTTCTTCAAGTTCGCGCACGCTAAGCCCTTGAGAAAGAATTTCCTCCATTAGCTTAATCTGTTTATTCTCGTCCGCCAGCGTAACTAAAGCTCGCGCATGCCCCATCGAAAGTTCGCCGCTAGCAACCTTGTCGGTAATTACTATCGGTAGTGTTAGTAGGCGGAGGTGATTTGCAATGTTCGGCCGACTAACCCCAATCCTTTTCGCTAACTTCTCCTGCGTTAAATCATATGTCTGGATTATTTTGTTGTAAGCATTAGCTATTTCAATTGGATTTAGGTTTTCACGCTGCAGGTTCTCAATTAAAGCAATCTCCATTACCTGCTGATCGGTTAAGTCTTTAACAATTGCAGGTATGCTTGACAGCTTGTTCGCTATTGAAGCGCGCCACCTGCGCTCCCCAGCAACTAATTCATATCCGTTCAGTGATTTGCGGACAATAATTGGTTGGATTACACCATGCTCCTTGATTGAATCGATCAGCTCCGCAAGTTGTCCGTCGTCAAAATCCTTTCGTGGTTGATAAGGATTTGCCCTTATCCTATTAACATCTATTTCTAAGATTACATCATTATCGTCGGACTCTAGTGCTGGTATCAGCGCTTCCAAGCCACGCCCTAATCTTTTACTCATTTGCTATCACTTCCTTTGCTAGTTCCATATAGGCTTCTGCCCCTTTTGACCTGCTATCATAATCCAGGATCGACCGCCCGTAACTGGGAGCTTCGCTTAAACGGACGTTCCTTACAACTATCGTTGTATAAACTTTGTCTTGAAAATATTTCTTTACCTCTTCAATTACCTGGGTGCCTAAGTTTGTTCTAGCATCAAACATTGTCAGCAAGACTCCCTCAATCTCTAAATCAACATTAAGATGTTTCTGCACCAAGCGAACTGTGTTTAGCAACTGACCCAGACCCTCTAAAGCGTAGTATTCGCACTGAATCGGGATTAACACAGAATCCGCCGCAGTTAACGCATTTATTGTCAGAAGCCCAAGCGAAGGAGGGCAATCAATAATAATATAGTCGTATTCCTTCCTAATCTCAGCCAGTGCTCTCTTTAATATTTTTTCACGTGTCACGATTGAAACAAGTTCAATCTCAGCACCAGCAAGCTGAATCGTAGCAGGAATTACCTGCAAGCCGTCGACGGGAACATCATATATCGCATTCCTAATCGGCGCCTCATTTACAAGTACATCATAGATATCAGTCTGGACATCTGCCTTATTAATTCCAATGCCACTGGTTGCATTTCCTTGCGGATCAATGTCAAGCAATAAAACCTTCCGGTCCATCGACGCAAGTGCCGCGCTTAAGTTTATAGATGTTGTGGTCTTACCAACACCGCCCTTTTGATTTGTGATTGCAATAACCTTTCCCAAAACCTATCACCTCTTTGAACTTTCCCTCTATTTAGGAATACGAATTTTAAATTCATAATAACCTTCATGATCTGACTCAATGGACTCCACGTTCAGCCCTGTTCTCTCAACCATTGCTAGCGACTCCCTGATTGTGTTAATTGCAAGCCTGGAGTCACGAGAAAACGCAGAAACTCGTGGTTTATGACTCTTCCCTGCCCCCTCTTTATTAAGCAGTCGGTGAACCTTTTGCTCAGTCTGTTGAACATTCAAGTTCTTTTCAATTACTTCCTGCAAAAGTTTCTCCTGCAGATCCTTATCACGCAAGGGTAGCAAAGCTCTCCCATGTCGCTCAGTGATTTTCTTTTCCGAAAGCGCGGACTGGACAGATTCAGGCAGGTTTAATAACCGAAGTTTATTGCCAATCGTCGACTGTCTTTTACCAAGTCGCTGAGCTAAGCTTGCCTGCGTCAAGTTGTTAACCTCAATTAACCTTTGATAGGCAAAGGCTTCTTCAATCGGAGTTAGTCCTTCGCGTTGCAAGTTTTCTATCAGTGCTACTGAAGCAGTATCCGCATCAGAGTAGTCCTTGATGATTGCTGGAATTGTTGGTAGCCCGAGTCTCATTGCTGCGCGCCAGCGTCTTTCACCAGCAACCAACTCATAGCGGTTATTTAAAACTGCACGAACTATTATCGGTTGGATAATTCCATGAATCTCTATCGTCTGACATAGCTCATCCAGACGTTCGTCATCGAACACCGCCCTTGGTTGATAAGGATTGGGAATGATGCTTTCAATCCTTATCTGTTCAATTCTATCCTCGCCATCACTTTGCTGTCCTACAAATTTTGAAAAACTCTCTTTCATCAGATCACCATCCATCTTATTTATAGATAATGTTTCACGTGAAACATTTACACTAACGGTTTTCTTGCGGGTTCTCCCGGCCTGCGCGGATAGCTAGCAGGCGTCTGCCGCAGTTTGTTAATAAAAATCAACTCGCGTTTACCACTTTCCTCAGGCAGTTCAAGCGAGTAAACCTCCCGCGTCTTCCCACCAAGCAGCTTAATTGCTGCAGCCGCTTCGCGCAGTTCCTCTTCCGCCTTGCTTCCTTTCATTGCTATAAAATCGCCGCTTACGCGAACAAAAGGTAAGGATAGCTCCGCAAGTACATTCATACGAGCTACTGCGCGGGCAATAGCAATGTCGTATTGCTCGCGATACATCTTGTTATGTGCCAACTCTTCTGCACGACCATGAATCATATTCATATCGGCCAGGCTTAGCTGCTCGCTAACTTTTTCTAGAAAGGCAATCCTTTTTTTTCGCGAGTCTAGCAAGGTCAGTTTAAGAGTCGGAAACATTATTTTTAATGGGATGCCTGGAAAGCCTGCTCCAGCTCCTATATCTATCATCTTCTTATTATTAAAGTCCAGATAAAACCCAGGTGTTAGCGAATCAAAAAAATGTTTAATCACTACCTCCGAGGGTTCGGTGATCGTAGTTAAGTTTACTCTTTTATTATAGCTGATAATCAGCCGCTTGTATTCCCTAAATTTATCAAGTTGCTCTTTATTAAGCGATAAATTATAGGGAGCCAAATATCTATTTAATTCATTCATTATCAACTTTCTCGCTCCGTCCCTTACCCTTGTGCTCTACGTGTATAAGTAGAATCGATATATCTGCTGGCGTTACTCCTGCTATACGTGATGCCTGCCCAATATTTGTTGGTTTAAACTCCTCTAGCATTTCTTTCGCTTGCAAGGAAATGCCATTAATCGTACTGTAGTCAACCCAGTCCGGAATTAATTTGTTTTCTAGACGTTTCACTTTGTCGACCTGCTGCAGCTGTTTGTCAATATAGCCAGCGTATTTAATTTGAATCGTTACTTGTTCTTTTATTTCCCGAGAAAGTTCTTCTTCAGCAGGTGAGAACTTTTCAATCTGCTCGTAGCTAACCTCCGGTCGTCTCAAAAGCGTCGCTAGTGCAACCGCATTGTCAATCGGCGCTGTCCCCATCTCCTCAAGTACCGCAAGCACGTCGGCCGTTGGTCGCACCATCTCTTTTTCTAAGCGGCTAAGTTCCGCTTCGATCGCTGTTTTTTTAATTAAAAATTCACTATATTGTTTTTCATTGATTAACCCAAGTTTATATCCGTACTCCCTTAAACGTAAGTCAGCATTGTCATGTCTTAACAAAAGTCGGTACTCCGCCCGCGAAGTTAGCAAGCGATAAGGTTCTTGCAGTTCCTTGGTGACCAGATCATCGATTAGTACACCAATGTATGCGTCGGCACGGCTGAGAACAAAAGGTTCGCGCCCTAGAATTTTATGTGCAGCATTGATGCCTGCAATCAACCCTTGAGCAGCTGCCTCTTCATAACCGGAAGTTCCATTTAGCTGTCCGGCAGTGAATAAGTTCTTCACTAGCTTTGTCTCTAATGTCGCATAAAGTTGATGTGGCAAAACCACGTCATATTCAATTGCATAGCCACCCCGCATAATTTCTGCTTTCTCGAGGCCCGCAACTGAGCGAACCATTTCTACCTGTACGTCCTCCGGTAGACTGGTATTAAATCCCTGTAGATACATTTCTTTGGTGTGTAAACCCTCAGGTTCAATAAACACTTGATGTCGATCCTTATCATGGAAACGCACAACTTTAACCTCAATCGCTGGACAATAACGAGTGCCTGTCCCCTCAATCATCCCCGTATACATTGGTGCTCGCTCGAGGTTTTCACTTATAATTTGATGGGTCTTAGGATTAGTGTAAGTTAGCCAGCAAGGAACCTGGCATAAGTCATTCTTTATATAGTCGTGTGAAAATCTAATCACATCTTTAGACCCTGGTTGGATTTCCATTTTGCTAAAATCGATAGTGTCATAATCTAAACGTGGAGGTGTGCCCGTTTTAAAGCGATCAAGCTGCAGCCCATGCTTTTTAAGCGAGTCAGAAAGTTTGTTCGCAGCAACCTGATTGTTAGGTCCTCCCTCATAAGAGAGGTCTCCAACAACAATCCTTCCCCTCAGATAAGTGCCTGTTGTAATTACAATCGCTTCACCATAGTATTCTGTACCTGTATTTGTTCGTACCCCTTTTGCTTTTTTATTTTCTACCAAAAGTTCATCAACCAAGCCTTGCTTCAATGTAAGGTTTTCCTGACACTCAATCGTCTCCTTCATCTTTAGCTGATAAAAAAACTTATCTGCTTGAGCACGTAAAGCGCGGACCGCTGGTCCTTTGCCCGTATTAAGCATTCTGCTTTGAATAGATGTTTTATCTATATTCTTACCCATCTCGCCACCTAAGGCATCTATCTCACGCACAACATTCCCCTTAGCAGGTCCTCCAATTGAAGGGTTGCACGGCAGATAAGCAATCGTGTCCAAGCTTAAGGTTAAAAGTAAGGTGTTAACGCCAATCCGGGCAGCAGCAAGCGCAGCTTCAACACCAGCGTGTCCAGCTCCAACAACGATTAATTCATAATAATTGGTTTCCTGCCTCATCCAATAGGCTCCTTATCTTCTTTTGTCATTTAACTATCTGTTTTATTCACTTCACTCTATTTGCCCAGACAAAAGTCTGCAAAAATCTGATCTATTAAATCTTCATTTACTGAATCGCCGATCACTTCGCCAAGTTGCTGATAAACAACATTTAAGTCGATTGCTATAATATCAATCGGTTGCCGCTCAGTGATCGATCTCTCAGCATCACCAGCGCTAGCCACTGCTTGTCGTAACAAAGTAATGTGACGCGGGTTAGACAAGTAGCTACTCTCCTCAGTCGGAAGTACCCCGCCCATTACTTTCTTAACAATTGTCTCCTCCAGCTGCTCTAGCCCAGAGCCAGTTAGTAAATACGTTCTAATAATATTAGCATGCGGTAATTTGTTCCGCACCATTTGCTCGTCAAGTTCATCAGGTAAATCTATTTTATTAATAACAACTATTATTGGAGTGTCACCAAGCAAACTTAACAGCTCATAATTTTCAGCGCTCATTTTCTCATTATTATTTAACACCAAAAGCAAAAGATCGGCCTGCTCAATAATCTCTTTTGAGCGTCCTACTCCTAGTTGCTCTATTATGTTTTCTGTTTCTCTAATTCCCGCTGTATCAATTAATTTAAGCGGAACTCCTCCAACATTTATATACTCCTCAATTATATCACGTGTCGTTCCCGGAATATCAGTTACAATTGCCCTAGCTTCCTTAAGAAGGGCATTTAACAACGAGGATTTTCCTACATTTGGTGGACCTATAATTGCCGTCGCTACCCCTTCTCGGTAAATTTTACCCTCCTGCGCCTTTTGCAGCATCTCTTCCAGCTCCACTTTTAAAGACCCAACTTTCTCCTGTAAAAAGCCATGAGTTATTTCTTCAACATCATGTTCTGGGTAATCGATGTTTACTTCAATGTAGGCAAGCACTTCAATCAGCCTGCCCCGCAGCTCAATAACCTTTGCTGATAGCTGTCCTGTAACCTGCTTTAGTGCTATCTCCCGAGCTCGATCAGTTTTTGCACGAATTAAATCAGCAATGGCTTCCGCCTGCGTCAAATCTATACGCCCACTAAGAAAAGCCCGCTTCGCAAACTCCCCTGGCTCAGCTAAACGGATGCCAGCAGCCAAGAGTATGGCAAGTATTTTGTTGGCCACCACAAAACCCCCGTGGCAGTTTATTTCTACTACATCTTCGCGGGTAAAGCTACGTGGTGCTCGCATAACTGTAAGCAGAATCTCATCAATAACAGTTCCACTTTGATCTACTAAATAACCATAGTTTATGGTGTGACTTGTAATATCGCGCAGCTTAACTTCGCCTTTAAAATAAGGCTCTGTTAAAGCAATAGCCTGATCGCCACTTACACGTATTATTGCGATTCCTCCTTCGCCCACTGGCGTAGAGATTGCAGCTATTGTATCAAACTCCATTACTATCACCTCTTTATATATTGCAGATAAAAAAATCCCGTTTTCACAGGATTTTGTATTGGCTTATTTTTTTGAAACAACTATTCGCCGGTAAGGATCCTCGCCCGTGCTCTCGGTTGTAACGAGTTCACTATCATGTAAGGTTGAATGAATAATTTTGCGTTCCCAGGGTGTCATTGGTTCTAGTGTTATTTTCTTCCCCTGGTTGCTAACGCTATTCTCCAACTTGCGAGCTAGGTCTTGTAAGGTATCTGCTCTTTTCGTGCGATAATTCTCTGCATCCAATACTATTCTTACCCGATCATTTTTGCGCCCTTTATTAGCAGCAATATTAGTAAGGAGTTGAAGGGCATCAATTGTCTGTCCTCTTCTACCTATAAGGATACCTAGCTCTTCTCCTACGAACTCCAAAATAACGTGCTCATCCTCAGTATATCTTTCAATTTTAACTTCGGCTGCTATTTCATTAAAAACTTTCTGTAAAAATTCAATTGCTATATCAACAGGGTCGCTATCCGTTGTCTTAAGTGTAACCTCAACAACTGCATCCTTTTCCCCCATTAATCCAAACAAACGTTTACTAGGCTGACTAATAATATTGATATCCACTTTGTCGCTAGTTGTGTTCAGTTGTTCTATCGCAGAATAAATTGCCTCTTTGACGGTTTTTCCTGTCGCAACTACTTTTTTCATATTAAAGCCCCCTCTTAAAGAATACTTCTATTGTATATCTTTTTGGCTTATTTTTTATCTTTCGAAGCTTTTCCTTTAGTTTGAGTGTTACTTTTCTTTGGTTTTTCGCTTACCTTTTTGTCATCATCCTTTGGCAGTAGATCTTTAGGAACAAGGTCGCCTAGCTTATCCATAAATGTTTCTTCTTTCTGGATATTACCCTTCTTATTACGAACCACCGGCCCCTCAATATCACGGTAAACTATTAAGTTCTGAATGACTCCAAATGTATTACCAACTACCCAATATAATGAGAGAGCTGCTGGTAATTGCAAACCGATAAAAAGAATAAATGCTGGCATCAGATACATTAACATTTTCATTTGTGTTCCTGCCTGCGGTGTTGAAGCAACCTGCTTTGCTGTTTTTGTCTGTGCAAAGGTAGCTATAGCAGCTAAGATTGGCAGTAAGACGCTTGGTTCTCCTAATGGAATAGTTAAAAATGTTGTGTCTGCAATAGCAGTATCACGCATTATTGCATGATAAAGAGCAATTAGAACAACCATGTTTATAATCAATGGGAAACAACCAGCAAATGGATTTGCTTTATGTTCCTGCAGCTTTTTCATGTACTCTTCATTCATTTTTTCTTTATCGTCTTTATATTTCTCCCTGATTTTATTTAATTCAGGTTGAATTTTATTCATAATCTTCGTACTCTTAATCTGTTTCATCATTATAGGTAAGAGTAAGAGACGAATTATTAATGTAGTAATAATGATTGAGATACCATAGTTACCACCAAATAATCCAGCAAAAAATTCTAATACTGTAGTAATCGGATAAACAAAAAATTTATCCCAGACGCCATTAGCAGGATCAACTGGTTGTCGTAATGACTCAGCACACCCTGACAAAAACGCTATTGAAATAAATAATATAACTAAAACTATAATTAATTTTTTCTTCACTATTTTTTTCCCCTTGTTTCATTTCGAGGTGGTACAGGATCGTATCCACCATCATTAAAAGGATTACATCTAACAATTCTCTTTAAAGTAATCCAACCACCTTTTAAGGGACCGTGCTTTTCTATCGCTTCTTTGCCATAAGCAGAACAAGTTGGATAAAAACGACACCTACGGGGCAGTAACGGCGAAATATATTTTTGATAACCCTCTATAATAAACAATAATAATCTCTTCATTTATTATCCCTTATTACTATACTACTCTTTTTAAATAAATCAATAATGCTTCTTTGAAAGTCTTGATAGTTCATTTCGGCTGAAGGCTGTCTCGCAATTATAATTAGATCAACGTTGTCTTTTAACTTAAAATCTTTTTGTAATTGACGCACTACTTCTTTAATCAATCTGCGAATTCGATTGCGTACAACAGCATTGCCTACTCTTCTACTTACGGATATACCTAATCTCTGCTGAGGTGTATTTTTATTATTATAAACATAAAGAACTAACTCGCGGTTGGAATAGGATCTCCCTCTATTATAAACCCTATTAAACTCATGTCGTTTCTTTAAACGATATTTCTTTTCCACGCGCATCCCTCCACCTCTGCTGGAGAAGTACTTTATTAAACAAAAATAGCCCCATAAAGGCGGCCATTTATGCAGATATAACTTTTCTACCTTTTCTACGACGCTTGTTTATTATATTTCGTCCGCTTTTAGTTCTCATACGTTGACGAAAACCATGAACCTTACTTCTTTTTCTCCTATTTGGTTGAAAGGTTACTCCCATGATTACACTCCCCTACATAAAATAAATATTTGTCTTATTAAAAAGACTACTCGTAATTGTATCAAACCAAGCGAAGCGATGTCAACACAAATTAGCTAGTTCTGTAATAATGAATAATATGTGGATAATTACAATAAATAAGTCGATGGACTAACCCATAATCTGTTTATCCACAAATTCTTGTGTTGTGAATTAACCACATTTACTACCTGTAGATATTGTGTGCTAAATTTACAAACGGTTGATATTACAAGCTTTATCTGATAATATAATAAATAATCAATTGTTAATAACTAATAAACTTTTAATCTTTTCCACAGGCTGTTGATAGAATTGTGGATATGTGCGGTTTGTTGTGGATAAGGAGGAAACATGGGTCAACTTAAAACTATTTGGGATAATACTCTGGCGGTAATAGCTACTAAATTAAGCAAACCAAGTTATGATACCTGGTTTCAATCAACGCAGATTGAGTCCTTTACAAACAATAAAATAACGATCGTTGCCCCTAATGAATTTGCACGTGATTGGTTGAACTCCAGATACACCAATCTAATAACTGCTGCCTTATATGAGGTATTAGGAGAAGAGGTAACGGTGCGTTTTATTATGCCTTATACGGAGACCGACTCGCAACAAAGTGAGTCCGAACATGAGAAAAACATTATAGATAAAGATGCACTTAGCTATTTAAATCCTAAATATTGTTTTGAAACATTTGTAGTAGGAGCTGGCAATCGTTTTGCTCATGCTGCTGCGCTTGCTGTTGCAGAAGCACCCGCCAAAGCTTATACTCCACTCTTTATATATGGTGGTGTTGGATTAGGAAAGACACATCTAATGCAGGCGATTGGCCATTATGTGCTTGAGCATAACCCCCATTCAAGGGTTTTATACATCACTTCAGAAAAATTCACTAACGATTTTATCAGCTCTATCCGTTACAATAAAACGGTTGAATTTAGGGAGAAATATAGAAAAGTTGATATACTGTTAATAGATGATATACAATTTATTGCCCAGAAAGAACAGACACAAGAAGAGTTTTTTCATACCTTTAATACACTTTATGAGTCAAATAAACAGATAATAATTACGAGTGACCGGCCGCCTAAGGATATAAATACACTTGAAGACCGGCTGCGATCCCGTTTTGAATGGGGTTTAATAACTGATATACATCCACCAGATTTAGAAACGCGTATTGCCATTCTTCAGAGAAAGGCTAATGCCGATAACATGGATATCCCTTATGATGTAATAGAATATATAGCAAACCAAGTTGATACTAATATCCGTGAACTAGAGGGCGCTCTAATCAGAGTTATTGCTTATTCTTCATTAATTAACCGCGATTTGACATTAGATTTGGCGAATGAGGCACTTAAAGATCTTACTAAGTCAACTAAGCCAAACACTATTACCATTAGACATATTCAACAGACAGTCTGCAAATTTTATAATTTAAAAGTAGAAGACTTAAAGGGAAAAAGAAGAGTACAATCAGTTGTGGTTCCCCGTCATATCGCTATGTATCTATCGCGCGAGCTTACCGATGCCTCTTTGCCTAAAATAGGTCAGGAGTTTGGTGGAAAAGACCACACTACTGTATTGCATGCATGGGAAAGAATTAACAATAAAATAGCCAACGAGCCAGAGTTTGATTCTCAAGTAGCAACAATAGCAGCGAGGATAAAAAACTTATAAACATTGTATCCACAACTTATCAACACTACTCGATACAGTTTACATATTAGTTTATTCTACTTATCAACATAAACACAGATACTACTATTACTACTA
>CAYZPB010000021.1:5494-16446 GCA_964480445.1 uncultured Caryophanales bacterium | reverse complement strand
TACGAACGTGGTCTTGCCTACAAAAAAGAGGCAGCAGTTAACTGGTGCCCAGATTGCAACACAGTTCTAGCTAATGAACAGGTTGAAGATGGGGTCTGCTGGCGTTGCGCTAGCGAAGTTTCTAAAAGAAAATTGAGTCAATGGTTTTTTAAAATAACTGATTATGCAGAACGCCTACTCGATGATTTAGATAATTTATCAGGTTGGCCTGAAAAGGTTAAGCTGATGCAGAGTAATTGGATTGGTCGTAGCGAGGGTGCTGAGGTCGTCTTTACAGTTCCGGCATATGACAATACAAAGATACCAGTTTTTACTACACGGCCAGATACGCTTTACGGTGTTACCTATATGGTGCTGGCGCCTGAACATGCACTTGTTCCTGAATTGATTAAGGGCAAGGAGAATGAGGCAGTAATTGAACAGTTTATTAAGGAGTTAGCAAAGGAGAGCGAGATTGCGCGGACTTCGACTGAGGCGGAGAAGATCGGCTATTTCACAGGTGAGTATGCGAAGCATCCGTTAACGGGTGAGGATCTTCCAATCTGGGTTGCTAACTATGTTTTAGTTGATTATGGAACAGGTGCCGTAATGGGTGTTCCAGCACATGATGAGCGAGATTTTGACTTTGCTCGAAAATATAATTTACCTATAAAAATTGTAATTGCACCGGAGGACAAACCGGAATATAAGGATCTTGCAGGTGAGGAATTAGAAGCAGCATTTACTGGTGATGGAATCCAGGTTAATTCTGGGCAATTTGATGGGATGGATAATCTTGAGGCTTTGCCACTTTTTAGCGAGCATCTTGAAGCGATTGGCAAAGGCTCTGCCAATATAAATTACCGTTTGCGCGATTGGTTAATTTCTCGTCAGCGGTATTGGGGTGCACCAATACCAATTATACACTGTGAAAAGTGCGGTTTATTACCTGTGCCGCTTGAGGAGCTACCGGTACTTTTGCCTGAAGATGTAATCTTTGACGGTAAAACTAATCCACTAACGACATCTGCTGCTTTTGTGAATACAAGCTGCTATAAATGTGGTGGTTCAGCGAAACGCGAGACTGATACCATGGATACCTTTGTCGATTCATCTTGGTATTATTACCGCTTTACCAGTCCAGACTATCAGGAAGGACCTTTCGATTCTAAATTGGTGAATGATTGGATTCCGGTTGATGAATATGTAGGCGGTATTGAACATGCGGTGTTGCATCTTCTTTATTCACGCTTTTTTACGAAGGTGTTATATGATGCGGGCTTGGTCGCACACGAAGAGCCGTTTAAGTCCTTGCTAGCGCAAGGGATGGTGATTAAAGATGGCGCAAAAATGTCGAAATCTAAAGGAAATGTCGTCAGCCCAACGGAGATTTTTGAGAAGTATGGTGCTGACACAGCACGATTATTTATTCTCTTTGCAGCACCACCTGACCGCGATCTTGATTGGACCGAGACCGGTGTCGAAGGAAGTTTTCGTTTCCTTAATCGTGTCTGGCGTCTAGTTACTAGTCAGCTAGAGGTGCTAAGTGCTTATCCAGCGGGTGTAACTGTTGCTGAAGCGGAATTAACGGATGAGGACAAGGACTTACGTCGAACGCTACATCTCACAATAAAAAAAGCAACTACGGATATTGCTGAACGCAATAATTTTAATACTGCAATTAGTGCGGTGATGGAGTTGGTTAATAAAATATATGGCGCTTCTAAACAGATAAACGGAGCCATACTAGCGGAGGCGATTAGAACGGTAATTATTCTTCTAGCGCCGATGACACCACATCTTTCAGAAGAACTTTGGCGGATGATTGGTAATGAAGAGAGCATTTATTATTTACCGTGGCCAGAGTACAAAGAGGAGTATCTTGTATTAGATGAGATTGAAATTGCAATACAGGTTAATGGGAGGTTACGAGGCAAGTTAGTTGTACCGACGTCGGCATCAAAGGATGAGGTTGAGAAGTTAGTAGGAAATGACCCGAAGTTAGAACAGTGGGTGGACGGTAAGGAGATTAGGAAAATTATTGTTATACCAAAGAAGTTAGTTAATATAGTTGTTGGTTAATATATAAATACATGTCAAAAAATCCCGTTCGTTACGAACGGGATTTTATTATTTAAAGTTATCGATAATTGGCTCTAAATAAGATTGAGCATCTTTTGAGGTAAGGTAGCCCTCAGTAATTAAATCAAGGACTCCCTTAGTATCAGGGTAGTCTTCAGGGATATTTAGTGCTTCGTAAAACTCTTCTTTAGTCAAACCATAGGCAGCAATAAGCTCACGTAAACTCCGCGTACCACGTCGACCGCTATCGATACCCTTACTTGCAATAGCAGCTAAATCCTCATAGCCAAGTTCTGAGACGACGGGGGCTTCGAGCGTCATGTCGGGAAAAAGGTTGC
Source organism: uncultured Caryophanales bacterium (assembly GCA_964480445.1). Classification (GTDB taxonomy): domain Bacteria; phylum Bacillota; class Bacilli; order Tepidibacillales; family Tepidibacillaceae; genus CAYZPB01. The sequence continues at coordinate 14,047 of CAYZPB010000021.1, read as the reverse complement.
CAGCATAAGCTAGAGTGAAGCCGCCTCCTATTATTATTAAAATAATAAATCCGTAAAAAAATTTAAGTTTGCTCATTGTGGTCTTCCTTTTCTGTTACTAAGTTTTTCAAGAAAACCTTTTTCTTTTTGATATTATAAAGGTCTTTGGGAAAGTACTCCAGATCGAGTGCCCCATCCTGATTACAGGCATCTAAGCAGTTTAAGCAATGATTACAATCTAACGCATCAATCTTCCCATCCTGCGCAACAATATCGATGTTCATTGGGCAAGCACGCTCACAGAGCCGGCAACTTGTACAAGCAGAATCATTTTTGACAATCCGCAAGGGACTTGCCAGTCCAAGTATATTAATTGTCGCTCCCATTGGGCAGAGATATTTGCAGAATGGTCGTGTAATAAAAAATGACATTACTATAAAGAAAATAAGCATAATTAAAGCAAAATTAATCTGCCCCGTAGTAATCTTCATGATTGCAACAATGATATCGTAGTCTCGGATTACCATCCTACCTGCATACCAGGTCGCTAAAATAATCAGCGGCAGCATGAAGTATTTAATTACGCGCATCTGATGGTCGAAGGCATGTAATCCCTCGCGATTTTGACGTAGCATCTTGCGATACTTACGGTTAATAATTCTGATGCCAGGTAGCTTCCCTATGATGTTACCAGTTTTTCGGATAATCTCCTGTGCAGTACCAAGTGGACAGATCCAACCACAAAAACCTCCGCGAAAAAACAGCGTAATTAAAACGACTAGTCCAAACAGAACAAGATTGCTCATATTTGTATTGCGCAAAAAATCGCCTGTTTTAATATAAGAAAATAATGTTTCCAGACCACCGAAAGGACAATATTCTTCTAGGTTGCGATCATAATAAAAAAGGTGTCGTCTTAGTATGTTTGCAATAAATATAAAAACAATTGCTTGAGTAATTAAACGATAAGTACGGATGCTCTTGTACCAAGGGAGTTGATTTTTTGTCTTTTTCTTTGCCACTATTATTCCTTCTTTCATCACGGTTCACCGTTCAAGCTGCTAATCTTTCAATTTGTACTAGCTTCCACTTACAGTATAAAAAAGATTGCTATAATAATCTTTAGCTTTTAGCAAGCAAAAAGTTATTGTGAATCTTCATTAAAAGCATCAATAATTGGCTTCATATAACCATTAATATCGTTGTAATGAATTTTTCCGCCACGTACCAACTCAATAATTAATTCATCATTATCGACGTGGTCAGCTGGCAGTTTAATTGCAGCATAGAATTCATCGGCATCCAAGTCATATTTTTCAATTAGACCTGTAAGCGTGTATTTTCCGCCTGGCTGACTGGCACTTGAGCGTCCGACGCTGGTTCCGTCGTATTCGTCGGCTAATTGGGATAAATTTAGCGCAAATATTCCGAGAAAAAGAATGATTAGCATAAACAGCCCAAGCAAATATTTAAAATTTCCTAAAGAGTTATCATTCATTACACAGATTCCTTTATATTACTTTATTTGTAAAATCAGCTACTTAATTACAATTTACTGAAAATATATGTTAATATATTAGCATAGTCATATTGTTGAGTCTATCCTATTTATTAACATTCTGCACTTGTTAGTCAATGTATTTCCCCCTTAATTATTTTGAGTGTCAACTAATTATAAATATCATTAATTATAATGGAGGGTATTAATTGTTTTTAAGGAATAAAGTAAAAATTGTTGTCATTACGGTCCTAATGTTGGTAGTAGCTTTAACGGGCTATAAGTTTCTTGAGAAGCCTGATCTGCCAGAGTTCACATTATTAGAAGAAGCTAATATTATGGAAGGTCTCAATGGTGCAGAGACTAATAATGAAACGAGCGGTCTAGATATAGGTCGTGAGTCGGCAAAAGTTTTAGTCGATATCAAGGGGGCAATCACGCAACCAGGGGTCTATGAACTGCCCGCAGGTTCACGCATCATTGATGTAGTCGAACTGGCAGGCGGTTTGAACGAAGATGCTGATAGCATGCAAGTAAATATGGCTAGTATAATCTATGATGCTATGGAAATAATTATTCCAAAAAAAGGTGAAACAATCAAGCCAAAGGCGCAAGATAGAAGCAAGGAAAGTGTAAGCGAGGGAAAAATCAATTTGAACACAGCCAATCTTAGTCAACTAATCAGTTTAACAGGTATCGGTGAGGCTAAGGCTGAGGCAATCATTTCCTACCGTGAGCAACATGGCGGCTTTAAGGAGCTTGAGGATTTAATGAAGGTTTCGGGAATTGGTATAAAAACATTTACCATAATTAAAGATCAAATTACGGTTTAATTATAAACGAACAGGCAAAATCGGTTATAATGGAAAGAAATAGACAATAGCAGCAATCTTGGGGGGAGAATCACTATGGAATCAGGGAATAAAAATGTTAGAAAACGTAAAAGCTGGGATGAGTATTTTATGGAGTTAACTTTTAATGTGGCGGAGCGGGCAACTTGCCCACGTCGTCAGGTTGGAGCAATTCTAGTGAAGGATAGAAAACTAATGGGAACAGGATATAATGGCAGTCCGTCAGGTGTTGCAGACTGTCTGGAAAAAGGTTGTATGATGGAAAGTTTTGAAGAGAATGATGAACAGAAGGAGCGTTGTATTCGTACTATTCATGCAGAGGTGAATTTGATGCTCTTTACTGATCGCAATGATCGTGAAGGAGCGACAGTCTATTCGACTGATTCACCCTGTTATAATTGCGCGAAAATGTTAGCAAACAGTGGAATTAAAGAAGTCGTATATGAGCATATATATGAGAAGGACCACCCTAAAGTAGGGCAGTTATTTGCGGAAGCAGGAATAATTTATCGTCAATACATGCGACAGGAAAATTAAATGATAATTGCTGTTAGAAGTAGTAATGATTATTAAGGAAGGGCAAGGTGAATTAATGACGGAAAAAGAGAAAATAGTGAATGTGACTGAAGTAACAGAGGAAGATAAAAGAGCAATCTCTAATAAAAGAGCTGCAGAGCTTAAGGATAAGATTGCAGATTATCTAGCGGTTAAGGATAGTATCCCCTCTGGCTTAGAATTAAAAGAAAAAATGAAGATTAGAAAAGAGCTAATACGTAAATCGTTAAAGGGAACCGAGGCGGATTGGGACGATTGGAAGTGGCAACTAAAGAACCGCATAACGAGTGTTGAGCAACTAGCTAAGCTTTTTACAATAACGGAGGAAGAGAAAGCAGCGATAGAGGAGGTTGAACAGCAATATCGTTGGGCAATTTCACCTTATTATCTGAGTCTGATTGACCCAACTGACCTAAAGGATCCGGTACGCCTACAGGCGATACCGATGCAAGTGGAAATCACGGATCTTTATGGGGAGGATGACCCGATGGCTGAGGCCTTCACTTCACCAGTACCTTTTGTAACACGAAGGTATCCGGATCGCCTGATTATTAATGTAACTAATCAATGTGGCATGTACTGTCGTCATTGTCAGCGTCGTCGAAATATTGGCGAAGTCGATTATGGCACACCGAAGCGTGCTTTAATAGAGGCAATTGCCTATGTCCGCGATAACCCTGAGATTAGGGATGTTTTACTTACTGGTGGCGATTCATTTATGATAAGTGATGAGATGATTGAGTGGATACTACAAGGACTACGGGCAATAGCGCATGTCGAGATTATCCGTTTTGGAACGAGAACCCCAGTTACTCTCCCGCAGAGAATTACACCAGAGTTGTGTGCAATATTGGAGAAATACCACCCAATTTATGTGAACACACAATTTAATCATCCACAGGAAATAACGGAAACAGCTGCAGCTGCATGCGATATGTTAACGAAAGCGGGTATTCCGCTTGGTAATCAAGCGGTGCTACTAAATGGTATTAATAATGATAAACATGTGATGAAGAAGCTTAATCAGGATTTATTGCGAATTCGGGTACGGCCTTACTATATTTTTCACGCTAAAAATGTTTCAGGAACAATGCATTTTAATGTACGTGTTGAAGAGGGGTTGGAAATTATGGAAAGTTTACGTGGATTCACATCAGGGCTTGCGATTCCAACCTATATAATTAACGCGCCACAAGGTTACGGTAAGACACCGGTTTTGCCAAATTATTTAATTTCCCAGAGTACGGATGGCGTGATGATAAGGACCTGGGAAGGACGATGTTTTGATTATCCGAACACTGGTAGAGGCAATGAGAATTTAGGGGAAGCTTAGTTTTATTAAAAGGAGTGGATAGTTATGCCAATTCTAAAGGTAGAAAACGTATCAAAAAACTTTGGTACAGTGCAGGCGTTAGATGGAATTAACCTGGAAGTTAACGAAGGGGATGTCTATGGATTTATTGGGCCCAACGGAGCGGGTAAGACGACCACGATTAGGATTTTGCTAGGCATTCTGAAGGCGACAGAGGGGGAGGCACGAGTTTTTGGTAAAAATTCATGGAATGATGCAGTAGAAATTCATAAGAATTTAGCTTATGTACCCGGCGAAGTAAATCTCTGGCCGAATCTTACAGGCGGCGAGATTATAGATTTATTTGTAAAGTTTCGTGGTTCAAATAATAAAAACCGACGGAAAGAATTGCTTGAAAAATTTGATCTCGACACAACTAAAAAGTTTAGGACTTATTCTAAGGGTAATCGTCAGAAAGTAGCGTTAATATCTGCACTAGCATCTGATGCTGAGCTCTATATTTTTGACGAGCCAACATCAGGGCTGGATCCCTTAATGGTTCGGGTGTTTCAAGAGTGCGTAGAAGAGATTAAAGCAGAAGGGAAAAGTGTTCTACTTTCCAGTCACATTCTTTCAGAAGTTGAACGTTTATGTAACAAATTAAGTATTATTCGCCAGGGCAAAATTATTGAGACTGGAACATTAGAGGAATTACGGCATTTAACTAGGAATACGATGATTGTTAAAACAGAAAGACCGATTGTTGACATAGATAAACAGCAGGGTCTTTATAACCTGGAGAAAAGGGAAGACACCCTCTATTTCCAAGTTGATACTGCTAGATTGGATGATCTTATTAAGCATATTAGTCCCTATGGAATTATTAAATTAGAAAGTTCTCCTCCAACACTGGAAGATTTATTTATGAGACATTATAAAGGAAATGGGGGTTAGCAATAATGATGCGAAACCAATTTACTGGTACAGGAATATTGGGTCGCTCGATATTAAGGCGTGATCGGTTAAGAATATTGATCTGGATTGCTGCTATTACTCTTGTTGTAGTTGCGACAGCAGCAATAATACCAGACCTCTACACATCAGGTATTGAACGGCAAATTATTGCGGAGAGCATGAAAAATCCAGCAATTACATTTATGTTGGGTCCTGGCTATGGGTTAGACAATTATACTGCTGGCGCGATGATGGCGCACTTTATGCTGCTTTATACAGTTCTTACTGCGGGAATTATGAGCATCTTATTGACTACGAGGCATACACGCGAGGATGAGGAAGAAGGACGAGTAGAGATGGTTCGCTCACTTCCAGTAGGTACCTTAGCTCCTTTAGGGTCAACAATCTTAGTAATGACACTAGCAAATATTATTCTGGCATTAGCAATCGGCTTTGGAATATATGCTTTAGCCATAGAATCAATGGGTCTAACTGGTTCGTTATTATATGGGGCAAGTGTTGGGGCTGTTGGGATATTTTTTGCGGTGTTAACTGCATTGATTGCTCAACTCAACTCTAATACCCGTGGGACAATTGGTTTTTCTTTTGCTGTGCTGATTATCGCTTACTTATTAAGAGGAATTGGTGATGTTGGGAGCGAAAGTTTAGCCATAATTAATCCGCTTGGCTTAATATTGCGAACGGAAACCTTTGTGAATAATTATTGGTGGCCCGTTTTAGCTACTGTAGGTGTATCGCTTTTACTTTTTATAATTGCCTTATATTTAAATTCTGTTCGTGATCTAGGTGCCGGTTTAATCGCAACTAAAGCTGGTAAGGGTGAAGCTTCGCGTTTGCTACTATCGCCGCTAGGATTAGCCACTAGATTATTATGGACCCCAATTATTGCCTGGGTAATAGGTATGTATGTTTTGGGGGCGGCTTATGGTTCGGTCTTAGGTGACCTAGAAGGTTTTATTAATACTAGCGACTTATTTAAACAGATGATTCCCGATACAGCCGGCTATACATTGTCAGAACAGTTTCTATCGATGTTGATAGAAATTCAGAGCATTATGGTTGCAATCCCCGTTTTGATATTTATTTTAAAGCTGAGATCGGAGGAAAGGCACAATAGGACGGAAGACTTACATGCATTACCAGTGTCGCGAAATGCAATACTTAGTAGCTACACGATTATAGCGGTAATTGCTGCACCAATTATGCTCTTTGTCACGACGCTTGGGCTCTGGTCGGGTGCAATTTTTGTGATGGACGATCCAATCTCTCTTGGCGAACTTTTGCAAGCTGCTTTTGTTTATTTGCCAGCGATTCTGGTGATGATTGGTTTAGCTGTCTTTTTAATAGGTTGGTTGCCTAAACTAACAGGGCTAGCATGGTTCTATTTAGGTTATTCATTTTTTGTGATCTATCTTGGGGGCTTGTTACAGTTGCCGGAGATATTTAATAAGCTTACACCATTCGGACATACGCCACTTTTCTTGATGGAAGAAATTAATGTTCTAACTATGGCAATTATGATATTTATTGGACTTGCCTTGAGTGTAGCTGGCTACATTGGTTTTAATAGGAGAGATATTCAAGGTGCCTGACACTTTGAGCAAATTGTAATTATTATAGGTTGCAACTATTATAGGTATATGAAATTAGGGGATAAAATAGTGGATAGGATTAGAAGGTCACTAGGAATCATAGGTTTTATAGCTGTGTTTATTTTACTTGGTATAGTCTTAGCATTAATCTCCGGTGAGCTTTTTGCCTATTATGGCTGGACAGATAATGTATTTACTGGTATGCTTATATTTATAGTACTATTTATTCTGTTAATCCTTGCTTACTTAGTGCAGATTGTGCTGCATGAGCTTGGTCATCTGTTTTTCGGCTTAGTTTCCGGTTATGGCTTTGTCTCTTTCCGAGTGGGTTCGCTTACACTGGTAAGAGAGGAAGGGAAGTTTAAATTAAAGAAGTATAATATACCTGGCACTGGCGGCCAGTGTTTGATGATGCCGCCAGAGTTGAAAGATGGTGAGTATCCTTATGTGATTTTTAATTTGGGAGGGGTACTCTTTAATTTAATCTTTTCTAGCTTGGCACTTTTGCCTATTATACTGATCGATGATTTAAGCGCAGGTGTATGGGCTTTATTAGTTCTTTTTATTATTGCTGGAGTGATTGGTATCTTGACTAATGGTATTCCACTTAAAATTGGAGGCATTGCTAATGACGCTTCAAACATATTATCGATGAGAAATGATGCTACTGCAAGAGAGGGCTTTTATCTACAACTAAGAATCAATGGGCTCCAGTCAATGGGTATGCGACTAAAAGATTTAGATAAGGAAAAACTTGAATTACCAGTTGATGCTGACCTTAGTAATCCACTTAATACTGGTATTAAGTTAATCGAGCATAATTGGTATTTGGATAATAAAGATTTTGTCAATGCAAGAGCAACGTTAGAATCTTTGGTGCCGTATTTTAATAAGTTACTACCCTTATATGTCTACGAGATTAATAGTGAACGGATATTTCTGGAGCTAATTGGTGATAATAATAAGGATCTCATTGACCGGTTATACACAGAAACATTACAGAAATATATTAAGCAGTCTAAGTTTATGCTGAACAAAACTAGGTTGATGCTAGCCTATGAGGCATTTTATAATAAGGATCTAAAAAAAGCAGAGGAGCAATATAAGCTACTTATAAAAATGTATGATACTTATCCTAATAAAGGCGAGGCCGAGATGGAACTAATGCTGGCAGACTGGGTAATGGAAAGGATGGAGAATAATGAGCAAAGCAAAGACATTCAAGAAAGGGCGGAATAAGTTGTATATCGCATTGATAATAATCGTCGCAATTATACTCTTTCTTTTTCTGCAACTAAACTGGATTTCGGTAACTGAAGAGGATATTTATCTAAATAAATTGCCGGCAGAGTTTGAAGGTTTTAGAATTTTACAATTGTCAGACTTGCATGGCAAATCTTTTGGTAGAGATAGTAATTACTTGATTAGAAAGATTGATGAGACCAATCCCGATATTATTGTGATGACCGGAGATATGCGCACCAATACTCCTGCTGACGATGGCGAAGAGTTAATAACTTTATTAAAAGAGTTAGATGGACGCTACCCTGTTTATTATATTACAGGTGGACACGAAGAGGCCAGGTATTATACGGATCGTAATAAGCATGGAATTAAAGGCACAAAGGCGGCCTATGAACAAAGACTTTCGGATTTGGGCGTAATTGTGCTCAACGATGAAAAGTCACAACTTGTACGTGGTGACTCCGCAATCAATATTTATGGACTGTTGGATAAATCGAGTGGTGAGATGTTCATTGGCAACCGTTTAGAGGAGCCCGCAGGAGAGGAAGTAAATATTTTGTTAAACCA
>CAYZPB010000021.1:0-5394 GCA_964480445.1 uncultured Caryophanales bacterium | reverse complement strand
TTGGCAACCGTTTAGAGGAGCCCGCAGGAGAGGAAGTAAATATTTTGTTAAACCACACACCTGATGAATTTAAGGATTTTGTGGATTGGGGAGCCGATTTAATACTGGTTGGGCATACTCATGGCGGTATAATAAGAATACCATTTATAGGCGGCTTAATTTCAACAGATATTGGTAGCTTCTTTCCAAAATATGATGCCGGTCGTTTTGAAAAGGATGGCTCGACGATGATTATTAACCGAGGACTGGGGAATCACACTGTGCACATTCGGATTTTTAATCGGCCGGAGCTAGTGCTTGTTACGTTAAAGAGTGGAGAGTAGTTGTTGCTATAAATTAAAGGATTTAACCCTGCAGGTCTGAATATAATAGTATGGAGATAATAAGCAGATATCCGCTATTATTTATTGCAATCGCCTGGTTAGGCGGTTTAATAATTGGGGAATGGTTGATGCAGGCATGGCTAATCGCCGTGCCTGCATTTATAATTGGGACCTTGTTCATCATCGCTTCCTACCGTTTGTTTATTGCGCGCTCCCGACGCTGGTTGCTTATATTCTTATGTGGCTTTCTCTTATTAGGAATTGCGCGCGATCAGCAACATAACCTGTCACATCAGTCGGTATTGTACGAACAGGCAGTGGCCAGTGGAGTAATTAGCGCAGCTAGTGGTGATAGTGATGGTTCCTTAGTTGGTGTAGAGCTGGAACTGCGCGGTTACATTGATACGGAACCAGTGCTAAACGGAGACCTGCTGAAGTTTATGTTGCGACCAGTGGGCGCGAACTGGGCTGTGGGGCGAGAGCAGGAGCTTGCGACGAAGGAGCGGGTGCTCGTTCATCTTTACTTGCAAGAGAAAGCGGATTTAGAAACTGTTGCCCAGTGGGAACGCGGTATGGGGATTATGCTTAATGGAAGTTTCGTTGAAATTAATCTCTCAAGCAATCCTGGACAGTTTGATTATCAGGCATATTTAGCGCGGGAACACGTTTATCACAAAATAGTTGTAATTGGGATCGATGAGATTTTGCTTTCTGCAAGCTCAGCTGTCGATCACCGCTTAAACATCGCACGTAGAACACTTAATAATACCTTCGCTGAATTATTCACTCAGGCTGAGGCTGGCTTTCTAAAATCGATTCTGCTCGGTGAATCGGGAGATATTCCTGCTGAGTTAAGAGAAAGTTTTGCCATTACAGGTCTCAGTCATATCCTGGCAATTTCCGGCTTACACCTGTCAATTATTACTTTTTTGTTATTTGGTATTTTATTGCGCCTGCGAATGACGCGAGAAAATGCTGCTGCAACCGTGATGTTGGTTCTTATTGTATATTTAATCTTGATTGGTTTGCGACCTTCTGTCGTGCGAGCAACAATTATGAGCCTATTAATGCTCTACGGAATTATCTACCAGAATAGAATTGCTTCACTACAAGCAATCGGTGTTGCACTTATTGTAATGACACTTTATAGCCCGCTCTGGATTTACAATGTCGGTTTTCAGTTATCTTTTACGATTACATTTTCTATTCTCTTTGCCTATCCTGAGCTAAAGCAGCGGCTCAAGGAGTTGCTAGGCCCAGATTCAATTTGGCAGTCGAAAGTGCTTAGTGCATTAGCCTTAGTCGCGACTACGCAGCTTGCCTCTTTTCCAATAATTTTCTATAATTTCCATCAATATTCGCTTATTTCCTGGTTCGCAAACTTCTTAATTGTGCCTTTATTTAGTTCGTTGATTTTACCCTTTGCTTTATTGATTCTTGTTCTGGGGACAATAAAAATTTCGCTTGCGCTTTTACCAGCTAAAATAATGTCTACATTCTTGCAGATACTCTTTCAATTTATTGAGTGGTGCGCCAATCTGATCAACTTGCACATCTATGGTAATATTTTCTCAGGCTATCTGGTTTTATTTATATACATTCTTATAATTTGGTTAATCTTTCGTAAGCAAATAAAGGAATCCTTTATTGCTGCCGCCCGAAAACGACTGATTTTTATTGCTGAAAAAATTACAGTCCTTGTACTAAGCACGATACTAATTATAATTATTCTAATTCCTAATCCGATCAGTATTACCTTTATTGATGTTGGACAGGGTGATAGCTCATTTATTAAAACAACTACAAATCGCACGCTATTAATTGACAGTGGAGGGACTTTTGATTTCCCTAAAGAAAGCTGGCAGCTGCGAGCGAATCCTTTTGAAGTAGGCAAAAATATTGTCTGGCCCTACCTACGTTATCAAGGTGTTAAGCGACTTGACTACGCCTTACTAACACATGAGGACATAGACCATATGGGTGGCTTCTTTGCAGTTTTAGAGCGGATTGAAGTAGGTATCTTTATTGTTCCTTCTGGCTTCCCTCGGACTGATTTAGGACAGCAACTTGCGGCAATTATTAAAATAAAACAAATTCCTGTTTATCATGTCGAACAGGCTGTAAGTATCGAAATTGATAACAGCAGTACGCTTCTGTTACTGCCGGCCGTAATTCCTTACTCTACAAAATCAAATGATCACAGTTTCGCGGTTATAGCTGAGTTTAATAACAAGAAAATATTTTTCGCTGCCGATATTGAACAGGCTGGCGAGGAGTTGTTGCTGGACAAGTATCAACTACCAGTTGTTGATATTTTGAAAGTTGGACACCATGGTAGCCGGACATCAACAACTGAAAGATGGCTCGCCACGCTACAGCCAAATAATGCTATAATATCTGTAGGTTTAAATAATACTTACGGACACCCTGCGGCGGAGGTACTAGAGCGACTCATATCGAAAGAGGTAGACCTTTGGCGAACCGACTTGCAAGGTGCTGTACTTGTAGAGATTTTAAAGGATAAAGTTCAAATATCGCAGTTTGGGCGCCGCCTTGCTGAAACATTTTGACAGGGTCGTGCGTCTATTAAGAAAGGAGTAGGCGCAGTGGAAAGACGTGCTGAAGAAGAAAGACTGATTGAGCAGGCAAAAGCTGGCGATCAGGGGGCAATGGTTGAGCTTTTACAAGCTGTGGAACGGCCAATTTATAATACGGCCTTTTATTATATGAAAAATGAGCACGATGCGAAGGATATCGCACAAGAAGCAATGATTCGCATATACACAAAGCTTGACACTTTTAATGGACAGGCACAGTTCAAAACCTGGGCTCAACGGATCACAATTAATCTCTGCAAGGACTACTTTCGCAGCAAAAAAGAGAGTCTATCAATTGAGGGTGCTGAGCTGGTGCTGATTGCCAAGGTCGATCTTGAACAGGAGATTACTAATAATTTAGTTACTGAAGATGTAATTGAAATAATAAATACCTTGCCCGACTTGATGCGAGACGTGATGATACTGCGTTATCTACAGGAATTTTCTTATAAAGAAATTTCTGAAACGCTAAACATTCCACTTAATACTGTGAAGTCGCACCTATTTCGTGGACGTGAGCGGATATATAAGGAGTACTACCAGGGAGGTGGCCGGAGTGAATGAATGCCAAATAATTAATAGATTAATTCAGCAGGAACTTGATTCTACATTAACTAGTGGGGAGCAAGAGCAGTTAATTTTACATATAGCGGATTGTGCCGACTGTGCTGAGTATCGGGTTCAAATGTTGGAGTTAGAGGATAAACTAGCTAGTATTGCAACTACAGGGGCACACACAAATTTAACTGAGCCTAATTTACTTGCGGAAATCATACCTGATATAGAAAAAATTGCTAAGAAACGTCGGGAAAGCTTAGAGGAACAGCTGTCTACTGAAAAGATCGAGAAGAATATTGGCTGGTGGGGGCGTTTTATAGGACTGGATTGGGCTAGACGCTACGGTGTAGCAGTTGCAGTGATTCTGATAATGGTGCCAGTTGGAATTGGTATTAGCTACAATTTAAATCAAGAAGCAGGTGAGGATGCTTTACTAAATAGTTATGCAGAAGGACAGCGGGCAGGAGAGAACCTTATAGAACCAGCAATTGATTTTCGTGACAATGACCAAATTAGCGAAAGCAGTAAATATCGAGTTCAAATTTTTGCCAATGAGCTGGTTGTCTATAGCTCCGGACTTGAGGTGTTTCGTACGGATAGCTGGTTAGACGGTGTTCGCGTAGACTATCAGCTTTTAGATGGAGATATTTTGGTTTACAAACTGTATTCAGCCGAGGGAGATAATCTAGTTAATTATCAGGTTAATCTACTGACACAGGAAGTGGAGCAGCTAGAAAAATCTGAAATAGAATTAGAATAGAGGTAATAGTGAATGGAGTCACAGATTTATCTGTTTTACGGGACAGAAAGTTATTTGATTGAAGATGAACTTAGACGTTTGACTAATGCCCTAGTCCCCCAGGAGGATCGTGAGCTGAATTTAATTAGTTGCAACCTTAATCTCATGCCAATTGAGGAGGTTGTTCAAGAGGCGGAAACACCGCCCTTTATGTCAGCTCATAAGCTGATAGTTGTAAGGGGTGGTGCACTTTTTACTGCGCAAAGATTGCCTAAGACAATCGAACACGACATGGCTGAGCTTGAGCGCTACTTGGGAGATCCGGTAAGCTATAGCACAATTGTTTTTGTGGTGGAATATGAGAAACTGGATGATCGACGACGAATTGTTAAAAAGATGCGTGAAAAAGCTCAAGTCCGCGAGTTTGCGGCTCTAAACGATTATCTGCTAATGGCTTGGGTGGTGAAGAAAGCAGATTTAGCTGGTGCTAGAATAGATGGAGAGACGGCGCAGTTTTTGGTACATAAAGCTGGGAAGGAGCTACAACAACTTTCACAGGAAGTTGAAAAAATGGCTCTTTATGTCGGACAAGGTAGCGAAATTACCGAGGAGGTCGTTGACGAATTAACATCACGACAACTGGAGAATAATATATTTCTGCTGATTGATGCGGTGGCTAATCTGCAGATGCAGCAAGCCTTTCAGTTACTTTCTGACTTAGAAAAGAATAAGGAGGAGCCGATTAAAATTCTGGCACTATTAGCCCGGCAGTTTCGGATTATGCTGCTGGCCAAAGAAGCTGCGCGGACTGGTTATTCAGAGAGGGACATAGCATCGCAGCTTGCAGTCCATCCATATGCGGTCAAGTTAGCACTTGGTCAGGGGCGACGTTTTACCGAGCAACAACTACAACAGATAATGATGAAGCTAGCAGACCTTGATTATCAGATTAAGTCAGGACAGCTTGATAAAAATCTCGCGATTGAGATGTTCATATTTTATATAAATTCCATCTAACAGACTGAATTATAGGCTATAATAGAAGTGAGAGGAGGATGAATTATGAAAAATAAAAGAGGTATCGTTCTTTGGATTGGTTTAATCCTTTTTGCTCTAGCTGTTTTAATGAATATTTTCGGCGGTATTGGTACTTCTTGTGTTGCCTTTAATCTTGAAT
>CAYZPB010000020.1:0-16764 GCA_964480445.1 uncultured Caryophanales bacterium | reverse complement strand
ATATATTATTAAATGTTTTCATTCATGCGGTAGCTAATACAATACCAATGTTTGTAGGTATAATGGCGTCTAGTTCTTATGAGGTATCAGTAGCTGTTCAAGTATTGCTTTGGGTATTCGTGTTTTATATTACTAAGAAAAACAAGGATCTTTTTGATACTGTCCAAGACCTATCTATGTAGCTAGTAAGCGGCGCTTTACATTTAAAATTTAGTGGATATGAATTTTTCCGCATGTTTGATAAACTTGTTAGGAATATTTTTTCGAAAGAGGGATTATTAATTGCTTAAACTCAGACGTTTTCTTAAACCCTTTGTAATAGGGTTAATAATCGCAGTCAGTCTACTATTCGTGCAGGCAATTGCGGATTTAAGTTTGCCAAATTATATGTCCCGAATTGTCAATGTAGGTATTCAGCAGAGCGGAATTGAGAGCCCAGTTCCCGAAGAACTTTCGGCTGAAGGGATGCAGCTTGTGCAGATTTTCATGAGTGAAACTGAACGTGAGCTAGTTGATAATCAATACGGATTTAACAGTGCAGATGATACATATGCATTAAAGGAGCCCCTAAAGAATCTAAATGTCGCAACGATTGCAGATTTGGAGCAGATCTTTGGTGTCGCCGCCTTCGTTTTTATCGAATTAGCGCTGTCTGAAATCGAATCAGCGTTGGCTGAAATGGAAACAGTTAAGTCAGAGGAGATGGATTTTTCATTAATTTATCCATACCTATCGGTACTAGAGACATTGCCGCAGGAGGACATTGATGCTGCTCGAGCTAGTGCCCTTCTCCAGGAACCGATGATGCTTAAACAGTCCGGTATTATGTTGACCAAGGGTTTATACCAAGAACTAGGTATCGACCTGGGCAGTCTACAGACAAAATATATTTTGCGAATTGGTATATTAATGTTGGGCATCTCTTTGGTTGGTCTTCTGGCTGCTGTCATAGTTGGTCTTCTTGCAGCGCGAATCTCAACCGCTGTTGCACGCAATTTACGTAGTGCAATTTTTACAAAAGTTGAATCCTTTTCTAATAGAGAGTTTAATAAATTTTCAACTGCTTCACTGATTACACGAAACACAAATGATGTCAGGCAGCTGCAGATGTTGATCATGATCAGTATTCGCCTACTTGCCTACGCACCAGTGCTAGCTATTGGTGGAATATTTATGGCGTTACAAAAATCGCCATCTATGAGTTGGATTATTGCTTTAGCTACGATACTTCTAATTGTGTTGATTATTATAATCATATCGATTGTGATGCCGAAGTTTAAAATAGTTCAAAAATTAATTGACCGACTAAATCTAGTCTCGCGTGAGAACCTAAGCGGGCTAATGGTGGTGCGTGCTTTTGGTAATCAAGAGCATGAAATTGAACGTTTTGATCAAGCCAATATTGATCTGACAAAAACGAATCTTTTTATTAATCGTGTAATGGTATTTATGATGCCAGTGCTGATGTTTATTATGAACGGCGTTATGGTTCTAATAGTCTGGGTTGGTGCGCAACATATAGCAACTTCATCAATCCAAGTGGGTGACATGATGGCCTTCATGCAATACGCGATGCAAATTATTATGTCTTTCTTGATGCTATCAATGTTCTTTATCATACTACCGCGTGCAGCGGTCTCAGCAGACCGAATTAATGAAGTACTTGATACAGAAATATCGATTACTGATCCGGTCGAACCACAATATTGGGACAAAAACCGGGCTAAAGCGGATAGAGGACTTGTCGAATTTACCAATGTTAGCTTTAGCTATCCAGATGCTGAGGAGAACGCCTTAAGTGATATTACATTCACTGCTAAATCTGGTACAACAACTGCAATTATCGGTTCAACTGGTTCGGGCAAATCAACAATTGCAAACCTGCTGCTTCGTTTTCATGATGTTACTGCTGGTTCAATCAAAGTGAATGGAATTGATTTACGCGACTTGCCGCTCAAGGAGTTACGTGGTGTGATTGGTTTTGTTCCACAAAAAGGCGTCTTGATGTCGGGAACAATTGCATCTAACGTTAACTATGGGCGACCTGAGGCCAGTGATGAAGAGATGATTGAGGTGGCAGAAGTAGCTCAGGCGATTGATTTTATTAATGAAAAAACAGATCGATTTGATGCAGAAATTTCTCAGGGTGGAAGTAATGTCTCGGGCGGTCAGAAACAGCGTTTAGCAATTATGCGAGCTTTAATTAAAAAACCCGAGATTTTAATATTTGATGATAGCTTTTCAGCGCTCGATTATCGAACGGATTCTGAGCTTAGAAAAGCCTTGAAAGAATACGCGGCTGGTACAACGCAGATAATTATCGCGCAACGTGTCAGTACAATTATGCAAGCGGAACAGATTATTGTTTTAGAAAATGGTGAAGTTGTTGGAATTGGCACGCATCAAGAGTTGCTTGCTAACAGTCCAACCTATTACGAAATTGCCTCCTCGCAGTTATCGAAGGAGGAATTACGATGAGTGAAAAAAAACGTGGTAGACCAATGGGTGGTCTTGGTCATGGTAGCGGCGGCCCGGTGAGTGGTTTGGTAGGTGCAAAAGAGAAGCCGAAAGATTTTAAAGGTGCTCTCCTTAAACTGCTCCGCTATCTCGGAAGATATAAGTGGGCGATTTTGGCTGTCTGGACCTTGGCAATCGTGTCAACGATCCTAGCAAACTGGGGACCTAAAATACTTGGCTCAGCGACTGACGTTCTTTTTACTGGTGTGATGCAACAAATTGCCGGCACGGGAACTATTGATTTTGATCGAATTGCGGAGATTCTATTGTTCCTAATGGCTATCTATATACTGAGTGCTGTGCTTTCCTTTATTGTGGGTTTCATTATGTCCGGTGTAAGTATGAAGTTAACCTATCGACTGCGTCAAGATATTATGGCGAAGCTGCAGAGATTACCGGTTAGATATTATGACAGGACCCCTTACGGCGAGGTACTTTCGCGGATTACTAACGACGTTGACTTGATTAGTTCGACCTTGAATCAGAGTCTAACACAGATTATTACGTCGATTACTTCAATAATTGCAATTACAGTTATGATGCTATCAATCAGCTGGCAGTTGACTTTAATAACCTTAGTCATTTTGCCGCTGTCATTTGTCGTTATTTCACTAATTGTAAGGAAGTCGCAAGGATATTTTGCAAATCAGCAGAAATACCTTGGTCGCGTTAATAGTCATGTCGAAGAAATGTTCGGTGCACATACAGTTGTCAAAGCATTTTCCGGTGAGGAACAATCAATTGAGCAATTCGATAAATATAATGATCGGCTTTACGATTCAGCCTGGAAAGCTAACTTTCTGTCTGGCCTAATGATGCCGCTAATTCGTTTTCTTAGCAACCTGATTTATGTGGTGATTGTGCTAGTGGGTGGGATTTTAATTACAAGTGGCGCGATGACGGTTGGTGGTATTCAAGCCTTTATGCAATATGTCCGTGCTTTTACAGAGCCAATCACCTCCGTCGCCAATATCTCTAATATCCTCCAGCAGACTGCCGCAGCTTCAGAGCGCGTATTTGAATTATTGGAGGAGGAAGAAAAACTGCCTGAACTAGATAATAGCTTTGATGTTACTGGTAATCTTGCATTTGAAAACATTACTTTTAGCTATGAACCAAACAAGCCAGTTATTCATAACTTTACAGCAACTGTCGAACCAGGACAAAAAATTGCTATCGTCGGACCGACTGGTGCTGGCAAAACAACGCTAGTTAAGTTGCTGATGCGTTTTTACGATGTTGATGAGGGTGCGATTACAATCAATGGTAACGATATAAGATTATTTAGAAGGAATGATCTGCGGGGTCTCTTCGGTATGGTTCTGCAGGACACCTGGCTTTTTAGTGGCACGATTGCTGAGAACATTCGTTACGGTAAACTCACTGCAACTGATGAAGAAGTTATAGCAGCGGCGACCGCAGCGCAGGTGGATCATTTTGTGCGAACCTTACCTGACGGTTACGCGATGGTACTAAATGAAGAGGCAGACAACATATCACAGGGACAGAAACAACTTTTAACAATTGCCCGGGCAATACTTGCAGATCCGCAGATGTTGATTCTGGATGAGGCTACAAGCAGTGTTGATACTAGGACTGAGATTTTGATTCAGCGGGCGATGGATAATTTAATGAAGGGTCGGACAAGCTTTGTTATTGCACATCGTCTTTCAACAATCCGTAATGCAGACTTAATTTTGGTGTTAGACGAGGGAGACATCGTAGAACAGGGCACGCATGAGGAGTTGTTGGCTAGTGGTGGCTTTTATGCTAAACTATATAAAAGCCAGTTTGAATATGATAATATAGTTTAAGTGAGAAATTATGAGGAGGTTAGTGATATGCACAGGAAAAAATGGCGGGTTCTTTTTATTGCATTAATATTTATTCTCTGTCTGTCATTATTACCAACAAGCGTTTTTGCGAGTTCAATTAAGATATACGTAGATGATGAAGAATTTGCTGGCAGTGATCAAGCTAAATTAATAAATAATCGGACCTTTATTCCCGTTCGCAACTACACTGAGCTGTTAGGATTTGATGTGGATTGGTGTGGTGAAGAACGAGCGATTACGATTTCTAATGGTGAACAGATTACAAAGTTCTACCAGAATAGCCGTCGGGTAATTCAAGATGGGACAACACTTTTCATGGAAAACCGTGCAATTATTATTGATGGACGGACTTATATACCTCTGCGAACAGTAGCCGAGCTCTACGACAAATTTGTTGACTGGCAAGGTACGGATAGACGAGTCGATATTCGAGATTTTCGAACTTATACTGTTGAGGAAGGTGAACTTTTTTCGACTATTGCAAGTAAAACAGGAATTTTAGAGGATGCATTACGTATGTGGAATAATATGATTGAATGTGAACCTGAGGCGGGTGCAGTTCTTTTTATAGACCCAACTGAAAAAATAACCTTAGACTATACGAATACGGATACAATAGTACCTTATACTGTTGCTGACTTAGAATTGCTAGCAAAAATTATCTATGCCGAAGCAGTTGGTGAGCCCTATGAAGGTAAGGTTGCTGTTGGCTCAGTGATTATGAATCGCATTAAGTCACCTAATTGGCCTAGTACAATTCGCGATGTGATCTACCAGCCTAGACAATTCACACCAATTTCCAATGGTCAGTATAACCGAGCGAAACCAACTGATAGTTACTATCAGGCTGCTGAAGAAGCATTGCGTGGCGTTGATCCTGTGGAAGGTGCGATATTCTTTAATAATCCAAAAATTTCAAGGGTAGGATACTTTAAGCGTCCAATTGTTACACATATTGGGACGCATTGTTTTTATGAATAGGAATCAGGTGGTATCTAGTGAAAGTGCAAAATATTAGAAAGATAGTTATTTGTATGCTTATGGCTATGACTGCTTTATTTGTTGTACCGATGATTGGCTTAGCGGTGTCTGTGACTAATAACCCTACTCTTGCTGATCCTTATGACTATTTTACGGAGGAAGAGCAAACGGCGATTATTGAAACGGCACAAGCGCTGCCCGAACGTTATCGTTATCTAATTATTCCTTCTGATACGAACGAATACGATATCAAGACCGATGCTAAAAAAATATTCAATAATCTCGATTTTTCTCAGGATACAATTTTCATATTAATTTATTCTGGAAAACGTGAGATTTATATTACTACTGGGGACTTATTAGAACAAAAAAACCTTAATGACCAATTTTTCCAGCAGGAAATAGAGACTTATTTTATACCCTATGTTTCCGATACGTCAAATGTTGCAGGGGCTCTAATTGAGTTAACTAAAGGGATTAGCAAAGATATCCCATCACAGTTAGATACCTTTAAGAATGAGGTTACAATCCCTATAAGTCCTGATTCCGACTCTTCAGTTTTATTGAATTGTGATGAGGAAGGTCTTAACCCTTGGATAGTTATTGTTTCTATCATTGTTTTACTCTTAGTCATTCTGTTAATTATTATAATCATGTTAAATAGGAAGCGGTCAAATGCAAAGCAATGATTATCTCTGGTCGATAACACGTGATATTGCCTTAAATTATGGTTTTAATTTATTACCGGCGCCTGATGGAGCCGAGATAAATGTTGATGAAGCGGAGCAAGTTGTTAATCTGAGTAAAGTTACGCGAAAAGAAGTAATTTATATCCGCTTAGCAACACTGGGATATATCTGGCCTAACCATATTAAAAACGATATATTGCAGATGGGGAATGTGGTACAACAGATGTCGGACCAGCTTAGTGGCAAGCAAGTCCGGTTGATTAATTTATATGTTTTTACACAGACTCCATCAGCAGAGGTTGTGCAGATACTAGAAGAAAACCAACTTACTTCGACCAAAAAGACTACAATCCACTCAGGTTATATCGATGTCGAATTACAAGTTGAAGCAATCCCGTCTGAGGTGTTCATGAAAACGCCGCTCAAACGGGAAATTTTTATTGCCCGGTTAGTAGAAAAAGATCTGATTGATCGAGCAGAAGCTTTGGCAGAAATCCGCGAACACGATGCTGAAGAGAGGCGGAAATGGGCAGACTTTTTTGGACAAGGCAGACCAATTGTGACATATTCCCTTATTGCTATTAATGCCTTGGTTTTTCTGGCAATGACTCTGGCCGGTGGCAGCACCGATACTGAGATTCTATTAAACTTTGGCGCTAAAGAGACTTTTCTTATAAAAAGTGGTGAGTATTGGCGATTAATAACGCCGATGTTTCTACATATTGGGTTAACACATTTCCTATTTAATAACCTAGCAATTTATTTTTTAGGACGAGTGACTGAGAGAATATTTGGTTCGATCCGTTTTTTGACGATTTATCTTGGTGCTGGCATTGCTGGTAATATTGTAAGTATGATTTTATCACCGGAAAGTATTGCTGCCGGAGCTTCTGGGGCTGTTTATGGACTTTTTGGTGCCTTACTCTATTTCGGATTAATTTATCCCAAGTTATTTTTTTCAACGGTCGGTCGCGATATTATTGTGATTTTAGCAATAAATATAATTTTTGGCTTTACCATGCCAAACATTGATTTTTTTGCACATTTTGGTGGTTTATTCGCCGGATTTCTAGTTGCAGCTTTAACGCATATGGTGCGCGGTGATGCTAAACGTAAGTTATGGTTAACCATTCTCTCTATTATACTTTTACTTGGTTTGGCGGGTGTGACTGTCTATGCGGTTCAAGAGGAGCCGACGACAGCAAGTCCAGCAATCTATCTGATTGGACAGAGTGCTCTGCAAAAAGGTGATACAAAGAAGGCGGAGGAGATTTTTAGTTTTCTGATTGCTGCCTATCCCGAGGAGTCACTTTTTAATTTCTACTATGGCAATACATTACTGACAATAGAAGATCTTTCCGGTGCAAGGACACAGTATAATTTAGCCTTAGAAAAGGAAGAGAACTTTCCTGAGGTCTATTACAATTTGGCTTTAATTGAACTGTTCAATCAGAATTATAATGAAGCAGTTGAGCTTTTAGAAAAGGCCTTAAAGTTTGACCCAGACTTTACTGAAGCAGCTGATCTGATTGAACAAATAAAGCAGGATCTGAGAGGTTTTTAAAATGAAACCGAAGGCTAAGCAAAATAATAAAGGTCTAATACTAGTCTACACCGGAAGTGGTAAAGGAAAAACTTCTGCAGCGATTGGATTAGCTGTTCGTGCAGCTGGCTACGACAAGCGTGTTGGTTTCTTTCAATTTATTAAATCTGCAGATTCATACTCAGGTGAAATTAGCTCGCTCAAGCGTCTAGGAGTTGAAGTAAAACAGTTGGGTATTGGCTTCACTTGGGAGAAGACTGTTGAGGAACAACGCGCAAGCTTAGCGCAGGCCTGGGAATTTGCCAAGGAGCGTATTCTATCTGGTGAATACGATCTAATTGTTCTCGACGAGCTGAACTATGCGTTGGCGATTACTGGTTTTGCGATTGATGATGTACTTCCGCTTGAAGAGGTTGTAAAGATTTTAAAAGCACGGCCTAAAAACTTACATATAGTTATAACTGGGCGGGGCTTACAAGAAGAACTGATGGGAATTGCTGATTTAGTTTCTGAGATTGAGATGATTAAGCATTATTATAAGAACGGCTTAATTGCGGTTGAAGGAATCGATTTGTAGTCCGAAGTTAGACTTGTAAGCTCGCTATGAATAAGATATGCTTTAGATAATTAAATAGCGTTTAGTTGATAGGTTCCTCTTTGGAGGATTAAAAGGGAAGTTGGTGCAAAACCAACACGGTCCCGCCACTGTAATTGGAAGCAGCTGCAAAAAACCACTGTCGCATAAGCGATGGGAAGGGGCAGTCAAGCATTGCCAAGAGTCAGGAGACCTGCCTATTGACGAAGGATGTTAACTCTTCGAGGGAAAGAAGTGGCTTCTGACTATTTATAAATAGATTTGTACCCAATTATCCCTCGATAATAATTGGGTTTTTATTATTTGAGGGAGGTTATATGAAATGAGTAAAGCTTTAAGAGTAAGTCTAGTTGTTTTATTAGTGGTGATTATGGTTATTGGTTTAGTTGGCTGTGATGCGGCAAACGAACCAAATGATGAACAACCCGAAAGCAATGGTGTCGTTGACGAATCAGATACACCGCAACGGATTATTAGTTTTTTTCCGAGCAACACTGAAATTCTTGTAGCGCTGGACTTACTGGATAGTCTAGTTGCAGTAACCGTGTACGATGATTATCCGGCAGATATACAGGATCAGGTGGAGTATGTATTTACTGATGGACTAAATCCGAACGTCGAGCAGGCACTAAGTCTGGATCCGGACCTGATAGTTTTTGGTGCACATGACGAGGCGCTGGTTGATACTTTTGCGAAGTTTGACATTCCAACAATAGAATATGATCCACAGAGTGTTGCCGAAGTTTATGCTGCGATTATCGACTTAGGTGCGTTAACTAACCGATCTGCCAAGGCAGAAGCGCTCGTAGCACAAATGAAAGCTGAGCAGAGTAAACTTGCTGAGTTAATAGCTGAAATACCAATGGCTGAAAGGAAGACGGTCTGGGTGGAGATTTCGGACGATTTATGGACAGTTGGTAGCGATACCTTTATGAATGAATTAATTACCAATGCTGGTGGCATCAATATTGTTGAACAGTCTGGCTGGCTGCAATATAGTGAAGAACTGGTGTTGGAGCAAAACCCGGATATTATATTTACAACCTATGGCAACTTTGAGCCAAATGCAGTTGAGAAAGTGCTAAAACGTGAAGGTTGGTCAGGACTTACAGCAATTCAAACAGGTGAAGTTTATGACCTTGACAATAATTTAGTAAGCCGCCAAGGACCACGCATTATTGAGGCGATGTGGCTATTTGCGTCTAAATTATATCCGGAGCTATTTGCTGATGATCAAGCGGCGTAAGCTTACCTATTGGCTTTTCGGCTTATTTCTGTTGCTGATTCTGTCGATTATTGCTACCTTAGTAATTGGTGTGGTTAGAATACCGATAGGAACTGTAATACAGATAGTAGCCAACGAGCTTCCATTGATAAATATTGAACAGAATTGGAGCGATGGTTGGGCGGAAATAATCTTAAACCTCCGCCTTCCGCGAATCTTTTTGGCAGTCCTTGTTGGTGCGATGTTAGCTATGGCTGGCGTCGCCTATCAGGGAATATTACATAATCCCCTAGCAGAACCTTATATTCTTGGAGTCTCCTCAGGTGCAGCAGTCGGCGCCTCAGCAGCTATTATTTTTTTCGGCAGCTCTTTGATTGGTTATTTTACAATTCCAATTTTTGCTTTAATTGGTGCACTAATTACGCTAACATTAGTGATTATGCTCTCGAAGATTAACAATCAGAGTGGTACACATACGCTGATTCTTGCTGGAGTGATTATGCAAGCATTAAACAGCGCAATTCTTGTCTTTTTAGTTAGCATTTCTGGCGATGCAATGGAGAAAGTAATTTTTTGGACGATGGGAAGTCTGGCAAACCGTGACTGGATTGATGTAGCTGTACTTGTGCCAGTGTTTTTACTAGGTGCGATTTATCTGCTAACACAGGCACGGGATTTAAATGTAATGTCACTTGGCGAACGTGCAGCAACACATCTGGGGATGTATGTTGAACGCAAAAAAATTGGAATCTTGGTTGTTGCTTCATTTATGGCTGCGTCAGCTGTTTCGATTGTTGGAATTATTGGCTTCGTGGGATTAATTATTCCACATTTAATGCGGATATTAACTGGGCCCGACCATCGGTTACTGGTTCCATTATCAATTCTTGCGGGTTCAATTTTTATGCTCTGGACGGATACCTTGGCACGAACGATTCTACCTGGTCGCGAGCTGCCAATCGGTGTATTAACGGCATTTATTGGAGCGCCAGTTTTTGCCTATTTCCTGCGAAAAACTTTGAAAGAGCGGAGATAAGGGCAGGATAGATGGGGGAAAGCATGAAAAAATTGGTTTTAAATGTAGATAACTTAAACTTTGGCTATGAACCAACCCGAACGGTTCTTAGGGATATTTCGCTTGAACTATATTCTGGCGAAAGTTTGGGTATCATTGGGCCAAACGGTAGCGGTAAAACAACCTTGATTAAACTGATTACTGGCATATTGCAAATCCAAAAGGGTAAGGTAGAACTTGGTGGTAAACCGCTTAATACATATAGTAAGCGCGAGCTTGCAAAATTGTTCGCGGTTGTTGAACAGGAGGGGATGCGTGAGCAGGCCTTTACGGTTGAAGAGATTGTAACTATGGGGCGCTATCCTTGGAAACAGCCGCTAAGCAGCTTAACAGAACATGATTATAAAATAATAGAGGAAGCAATAGTGAGCTTTGAGTTGGGGGAGTGGCGGCACAAAACTGTTGCGAATCTTTCTGGTGGAGAGCGTCAGCTTGTTTCACTTGCGCGTGTAATGGTGCAGGAACCGCAGATACTCTTTCTTGATGAACCAACTACTTATTTAGATATTGGAAATCAACTATTATTAATGCACCATGTGCGTAGTTGGCAGCAGGAGCAGAATTTAACAATAATGATGGTGTTACATGACCTGAATTTGGTAGCGCAGTATTGCGACCGTCTATTGCTTTTAAATCAAAATGGTGAGTGTACGGCGATGGGAACCGTTGCGGAAGTTCTGACAGCTGAACATCTAGATGCCGCTTACGGAATTACTCCAATCATTATCAAACATCCGTTAACTGGTGTGCCACAGATAATTATTTAATTACTGGTGCTTATCGTTGACAAAGATTCTAATTTGATTTAGTTTATGATATATTTAGAGGGAAAGGAAGCGATACGATGAGTTTAGTTAATTATGAGCCCGACATGTATATAGATACAATTTACGAGTTAGATTTTTCTCAACTAAAGGAAGCGGGCATTAATGCTTATTTATTGGATTTAGATAACACCTTGGTCAAGGCCAATCAACTAGAGTCCCCACCTGAGCTTGAGCAATTATTTAATGAATTAGAAGCTAAAGAAATAAAAATATTGATTCTTTCAAATAATAGTAAAAAGAGAGTGGCAGATTTTGCCGGGCAGCACGGTCTAGCTTACATCGGGCGTGCATTTAAGCCTTTTGCCCCTTGTTATGATAAAGCTTTAAAAATGTTGGGAACAACAGCTAGCGAGACTGCGATGGTGGGTGATCAGCGGATCACGGATATTCTGGGTGGGAATCGACAGGGACTGTATACGATACTGGTTAAATCAATTTCCAATATTGAGCCTACACCAACCAAGATTAACCGTTTTTTTGAAAAATTTATATTAAAAATGCTTAAAAAGCGTGGATTATATAAACAGGAGGAGTAATAGATGACCCAACGAGCCTGCAGCGGTTGCGGGGCGCCAATGGCAAAGGATACGATTGCTAGAGATAAACCACTATGTCAGCGTTGCTTTCGCATTAAGCACTATAATGAAGACTTACCGACTGATCTTGCCACAGAAGAATTTACACAAATAATTAACAGAATCAACTTTAATGATTCTGTTGTTTTGCATATTGTTGACCTTTTCGATTTAGCAGGGACGCTCGTAACTGCTTTACCACGTTATATTGCTAATAATAAATTTATCTTAATCGCTAACAAAATTGATTTGTTTGCGCGCAATATAACATATGAGAGGCAAGAATCATGGCTTGACAAATACGTGAAAACGGCAGGGCTTAAACCAGAAAAGATATTTTTGACTAGCGTGCAGAAGGGGTTTAAGTTTGATGAGCTTGTCGATTATATCAGCGAAAAATGTAGAAATAAGGATATTTATGTAATAGGGGCAACCAATGTTGGCAAATCAACTTTCATAAATGAGTTGCTGAAACGCTTGAACATTCAGGGTGGAGAGATTACAACCTCGCACTTTCCTGGAACTACGCTTGATTTAATTAAGCTACCAATTGGTAACGGTTGTCACATAATCGATACGCCCGGTCTGATTTTACAGGAGCGCTATAGCGACTTTCTTGGACCAAAGTCACTAAAGGAAATTATACCGAAAAGTGTGATTAAACCCGCAGTCTATCAGCTAACAGGTGAGCAAAGTTTATTCTTGGGAGGATTAGCAAGGATTGATCAACTAGGAAAGGGCAGCAACTCATTCGTCTGTTACCGAGCTAACTCACTATTGATTCATCGTACACGGCTAGCAAATGCGGACGAACTGTATCGTAAGCACCTGGGCAGATTGCTCAGTCCGCCATTTGAAGACGAGCTAGAACGCTTTAAGGAGATCGCTACTACGACCTTCAATTATAATGGTAAGCAGAAAATTGATATTGTGATTTCTGGCTTAGGTTGGATTACAATAAGTGGAGAGCCAACCGATATTGCTGTTCACTTACCCAAAGGAATTAAAGTAGAAAAACGTAAGTCCTTAGTTTAAGTCAATTTTAGTATATAACTTTTAGTATCTAAAGGAGAAATCAATGATAAGCAATGAGAGGCAGCTAATAGGTTTAATTGGCTCACCGGTGAAGCAATCGAAGTCGCCGTTGATGCATAATGCATTGTTTGAGAAGTATGGATTAAAATATGAATATATTGCATTCAATGTAGCTGAGAAAGATTTAACGAGTGCTGTTTCAGGTTTACGTGCGCTTAATTTTGCTGGTGCGAATATAACGGTTCCACACAAAGTTGCGATAATTCCTCACCTTGATGCAATCTCGCCAGAGGCTGCTAAAATTGGTGCGGTAAATACGATTGTAAATAAGAATGGCCGACTAATCGGTTATAATACTGATGGTGAGGGCTATCTCCGTTCCTTGTTGGAAGAAACAAAATATGATCTTGCTGGGAAAAATGTTTTATTACTGGGAGCCGGTGGTGCAGCGCGAACAATAGCCTGTGTATTATCGGAACAAGAAATTGCTAGTTTAACGATTTTAAATCGTGATCTTAAAAGGGCTGAGTGGCTACAGGGTAGAATTGACTGTGATTTTCCCGTAAAAATTGCTATAATTGATAAAATACAGGAGTACATAGGTGCGGCTGACCTAATTATTAATACAACGACTGTTGGGATGAGTCCAGGGGTTAATAAAACTTTAGTCCCTAAGGATCTAATCCGAAGTGATCAAATGGTTAGTGATATTATTTATAATCCACTAATTACGCGCCTACTACGTGAAGCGTATGAGCAAGGAGCCGCTACTCATAGTGGACTAGGGATGTTTGTCTATCAAGGAGCATTAGCTTTTGAGAAGTGGACGGGCATTTCCCCAGATACTGATTTTATGAAAGAAATAGTACTAGCTGCATTAACTGATAGTGAGGATGAATAGATTGAAAAAACGTGTTGGAATAATTGGTGGAACCTTCGACCCGGTACACATCGGTCACCTTGTCGCTGCTGATCAGGTGCTTTTTTATAAAAAACTTGACCAGGTTTGGTTTATGCCGGCCTTTAAGCCTCCACATAAGCTTAAACAACCGATTAGTGACTATCAGCACCGTGTTGCCATGGTAGAGTTAGCGGCAGAACTAAACCCGAATTATCAGGTCTGTACAATTGAGGCTGAACGTGAAGGGCCTTCTTATACCTACGATACAGTTATTGAATTACAGAAGCTTTACCCTGAGATAGATTTTAGTTTAGTAATTGGTGCAGATATTTTCAGCACATTAACAAAATGGTACCGGATTAATGAACTTTTAGAGTTGGTTCAGTTTATTGGACTGGAACGTCTAGCTTGCGAAAAATCTATTGTGGATGAGAAAATTTTAGAGCAGATAACAATGGTAGAGATGCCGCAAATTGAGATTTCATCATCTTTAATTCGTAAGTATGTGCGTGATGGGCGCGGGCTTAATTATTTAGTGCCTAAGTCTGTTGAAAGATATATGAAGGAGCATCAGTTGTATGTGGCGGCAGATTAGTCTGTTAAAGGAGCAACTTAAGCGTGAAGTTAGTGAGAGTAGATATCTGCACTCACTCGAGGTTGCGAAATATTCAGTTTTGCTAGCTAAAAGATTTAATGCTGATCCAATAAAGGCGGAAGCAATTGGGATTTTGCATGATTATTGCAAAGATTGGGAACCATATCAGCTGAAAAATTATATAAAAGAGCATGAGGAACTAACAACTGAGCTGCTAGATTATAGTGAAGAGCTTTGGCACGGTCCAGTTGCTTCACTTGTTATATCGAAGGAATTTGGTATTACTGACCTGGAGTTTATTCAGGCAGTGCGCTATCATTCGACTGGACGTGCTGGGATGGGCTTGCAGGAGAAGATTATCTGCGTATCCGATTATATCGAACCGACTCGCGATTTCGCTGGCGTAGAGAAGATTAGGTTGTTAGCGGAATACGATTTAAACTTGGCAACTGTGGCAGTTTTTGATGGAGTAATTAAATTTCTGTTAGAAAGGAATGCTCGAATCTATCCGCTAACCTTTGAGGCTCGAAACTGGATACTTAAAGAAATTGAGGCTGCTAGCAAGAAGGCAGTTGATAATAATACCAATAATGTAGATGATAAATACAAAGAAGGAGGAAACTGAATGAGTTTAACAATTAATGAAATAGCTAAATTGGCAGCAACAGCTGCAAACGAAAAAAAAGCAATTGACACAATTATTCTGGATATAAGTGAACTGTCCTTAATTGCCGATTATTTTGTTATATGTAGTGGTAACTCTGAGACACAAGTGAAGGCAATTGCGAATGAAATTAAGGAGAGTATGGATAAAAATGAAGTAAACATACGAGGAATTGTAGGGCTAAGCCATGCGCGTTGGGTCCTGATTGACCTTGGGGACGTTGTTATTCATGTTTTTCATAAAGATGATCGCGCTTTTTACAATTTAGAAAGACTTTGGGCCGACGCGCCAAGGGTTGACTTGGAGGAAACAGATTAATGGCATTAGAAACTGGTATTTATCACAATCTAAAAGTAGAACGTGAAGCGAGCTTTGGTTATTTTCTAAGCGATGGTTATGAAGACGTTCTTTTACATGAGTCTGAGCTAGCTGGTCAGACACCGGTTGTTGGTGAAATGCTGACAGTTTATCTGTATAATGACCAGAAAGGGCGCGCCGCTGCTACATTGGAGCAGGCAAAACTTGAATTATCTGACTATGCCTTTCTTGAGGTGATGGATTATACACCGCGGATGGGATTTTTTTTAGAAAATGGAATTAGCAAGCAACTATTGTTGCCGATTGCTGAGTTACCAGAGGATCGACTGACTTGGCCACAGAGCAATGTTGGAGATTACCTCTTAGTAAAAATGACGCA
This sequence comes from uncultured Caryophanales bacterium, assembly GCA_964480445.1. Classification (GTDB taxonomy): domain Bacteria; phylum Bacillota; class Bacilli; order Tepidibacillales; family Tepidibacillaceae; genus CAYZPB01. The sequence continues at coordinate 1,010 of CAYZPB010000020.1, read as the reverse complement.
TGATAAGCAGGGCAGAATGTTAGGTGCTTTGGTGCGGGAGGAAGACGAACTGGCTGAGTTTATGGCAAAGTTTGAGCAGTTTGCTCTGCCGGATAACCGCAAGGATTTTTTAAATGGTATCGTTATCAGAAAACTAAGCATGGGTGCACAAATTTATTTAACCGAGTATAATCAGTTGGGTTTTCTTCACGAAAGTGAGCAGACTCGTGCAATTCGTTTAGGTGAGAAAGTGCAGGTTCGCTGGAGCTATATTCGTGAGGACGGCCGACTCAATTTATCGATGCGACCAGTTAAGGAGATAAGCCAGTTAGCCGATGCGGAGCTGGTTTTGGAAGTATTAAAGGAACGTGGTGGGGCAATGCCTTACTCGGACAAAACACAACCAGAAGTTATTTTGAAGCAATTTAATTTGAGCAAAGGAGCCTTTAAGCGTGCTCTAGGCAAGCTGATGAAGGATGATCTAATATACCAAGAGGATGGTTGGACCTATCTTATCGATCGAGAATAAAGGAGAGGAAAGTCAATGGAGAAGAAATATCAACCGCTAGAAATTGAGAAGAAATGGCAAGAGATCTGGGAAGAACGGAATCTCTTTAAAACGGATGAAAATCCTAGCAAACCAAAATTTTATGCGCTAGAGCAATTCCCTTATCCATCTGGTGATGGGTTACATATGGGTCATCTGCGCGTTTATACGATTGGTGATGTAATTGCACGTTTTAAGACAATGAATGGCTATCGCGTGCTACATCCAATGGGAGCTGATTCCTTTGGCTTACCAGCAGAAAATGCGGCAATTCAGCGTGGTGCTAAGCCGGCTGAGTGGACTGAACGCAATATGGAAAAGATGGTGGATGAACTAAAAAAACTGGGTACTTCTTATGATTGGGAACGATATCTTGCTACAAGCACGCCGGAGTATTATAAGCATACCCAATGGTTATTCCTCTTATTTTACGAACGTGGTCTTGCCTACAAAAAAGAGGCAGCAGTTAACTGGTGCCCAGATT